>JAUPKM010000417.1 GCA_030837445.1 Actinomycetota bacterium | reverse complement strand
GCGTTGATCGCCGGCACCACCTGTGCCAGCGACGGGCCGACGGTACGTTCGGCGGAGGCACCAGTATCGAACACCACGATGCTCGCCGCTCCCCTCTCCACGGCCACCGCGGCGGGGAGATTGGCGCTGGCCAGACCGTCCACGTAGTACCGGCCGTTGATCTCCACCGGTGGAAAGACGCCAGGGATGGCCGAGGATGCCAGCAGGGCATCGAGCAGCGACCCGCGATCGAGGGCCGTCGGCTGGCCACTGTCCAGATCGGTGGCGACCGCAGCCAGCGGCAGCACCAGGTCTTCGAAGTCACGAGCCTGGAAGACCCGCTCCAGCGTCGCCCGCTCCCCCGCGCTGTCCGCCAACGACGCCTTGGTGATGTTCGTCGGCCGCACCAAACCCAACCAACCGTCCGGAATGATGTCGGTCAGGTCCATCGCCGACCACAGATAGCCGAGCCGGGTCACGGCGGAAACTGGGTCCTCGGCGATCATCGCTCCGGTCAGCGCACCGGCGCTGGTTCCCACCAAGGCGTCCGGAGCCAGGTCCGTCTCCCGTACCGCCTGCAGCGTCCCCCACTGCACAGCCCCGTGGGCGCCACCTCCGGCCAGCACCCAGTACGCAGGCCGCGGAAGGCGGGCGGCGAGCGGCACAATCCCACCGTTGCTGGTCCGCAGGGATCGGCTGCGGGCAGCGGGAACCTCAAGCGCGTTATCGGCCCTACTCGTCCGACGCAGCAGGGCCATAACGCCATCGTTGCAGACTGTGGGCCTACCATCACCCTGTGCGCCTTCATCCGTTCCTCGCTCTGGGTCGCCCGATCGCCATGGCCCACCGCGGTGGCGCACAGGAGGCTCCGGAGAATACCCCTGCCGCCTTTCAACGGGCTGTCGATCTGGGCTACGACTACCTAGAGACGGACCTGCGCAGCACTCGGGACGGTGTAATCGTGCTGATGCACGACTCGTCGCTGGAGCGGGTTGCCGGAGTTCATCAGAGCGTCGCAGACATGGACTGGGACGAACTCTCGCAGGTCCGACTGGCCGAGGGTGAGCGGGTGATGCGCCTCGACGACGCCCTGAGCACCTGGCCGGCAATTCACTGGAACCTGGACATCAAGGATGACCAGACACTCGCTCCGGCGCTTGCGGCCCTCGCTGATCCGGCCGTACTGGAGCGTGTCTGCATCTCATCGTTTTCCTCCTCCCGGGTCCGCACCGTCCGGCGAGAGTTGGGACCTGACGCAGCCACCGGTGCCACTCCCGGAGAGGTGGCCACGATCATGGGGGCCAGCCTCGCCCGGCCGTTCCTCCGGGCCCTGCGCAGGCATTTGCCCAGTCTGCCGGTCGCCATGCAGGTACCGCGGGCGCAGACCGGCGTTCCAGTGGTCACCCGCCGCACGATCGACCTCGCCCACGATCTCGGGATCCAGGTACATGTGTGGGTGGTGGACGACCCCGCCGACATGACCAGGTTGTTGGACATGGGCGTCGACGGTCTGATCACCGACGCACCGACAACGCTGCGAGCAGTTCTGAACGGTCGAAGCAGCACTCGCTAGTGCCCTTACCGAACCCTTACAATGTCGTCCTGCCAGTGGTGAAACCACGCCTGCGCGGGTGACGTC
This sequence comes from Actinomycetota bacterium, assembly GCA_030837445.1. GTDB lineage: Bacteria > Actinomycetota > Actinomycetes > S36-B12 > UBA10799 > JACJWR01. The sequence goes on along the minus strand of JAUPKM010000417.1, from coordinate 8,450 downwards.
AGACGCCTATCGATCCACTCCGGGTCGACAAGTCCAGCTCGCAGGGCGCAGTTCGATGCGCAATTGTGGGCCACGTCTCAGCCATTCGGGTTTAGCCACCGGTGCCGGTGGGAACAATCTGAACCGAGGGGCGTGTTAAACCCCTACACCCCACCATCGGGCAACCGCCCGCGCGCCGGAGTTTCCGGTGCCGCTGCGGCGGGCCTGCAAGGAAGGAAGCACATGTCTGAGGGAGCTCTTCGCGGGACTCGATTGGGTGCCGCCAGCTACGAGACCGACGAGAATGTGGTGCTGGCACCACGCTCGGACGTCTACTACGACTGCCCGAATGGCCACACTCTGTCAATGCCGTTTTCGGTCGAGGCAGAGGTGCCAGCAACCTGGGACTGCCACTGCGGGGCCCGGGCTGCGCTACGAGACGGAGTGACGCCCGAGTTGAAACCGATGAAGCACGTCCGGACCCATTGGGACATGCTTCGTGAGCGTCGCAGCATCGACGAACTGGAGATTCTGCTGGCCGAGCGGCTGGAAATCATCCAGGGAACCGCGTACTCCGAGGAGCGTAAAAGCGCCTGACGGCGCCATCTGAACTTCCCCTACGAAGCGCCTGGACCGTCCATTGGACGATCTGGGCGCTTCGTTGCGCCATCGGTCGGTGCGACGTCATTCGGCCCGGCCACGATCTCGCCGGAGATGATCACCGGTCCCGCGGGACCACTGGCTCCAGGCCGGCCCGCCCCACCTGCACCACTGGGGCCGGGTTTCCGATACCCGGAGGCCCCCGGGGCCGGCTCGGTGTAGGAGGTGACCGTCTCTCCTTCGATGATGGTGACCCGTTGGTATCCCTGTCTGCTGGCCATCGTCGACAGCCGCCCACCGAAGGCACGCCCCAACAGCCGCCGAGTCGGCGGGAACACCAACAGCAGACCTGCCAGTGCGGTGATGAATCCCGGGATGATGAGCAGGATTCCACCAACCAGCAGCAGACCGGCGTCACCGATCGCCGGACCAAACCCGGTGTTCAGAAACCCCGGATCGGTTTGGGCTCGTTCGGCGAGTCTGCGCCACGCCTGCATCGCGCGACGGACCATCGCGATCCCGAATCCGAACAGCAGCGCTGCGACGATCAGTACCGGGCCCCACCCCACCTGCTGGGCTGCCCAGACCGCGGCCCAAATTTCCAGGAACGGCAGCGCGATGACGGCCAGCAGGATCAAGAGCGCCTTCACTGTTCGCCCTACCAACCTTCGCCGGTGGTGTGGCGCTGGCGAGCGTTGCGTCGGCGCCCGAGCCTGCGGGTGCGGTCACGGACACCCCAGACAGTGACGTGCCAGAGGGCCTCCGAGACGATCTTCTGATTCATCTTGGATTCGCCGACCTCGCGCTCCACGAACTCGATGGGTACCTCGGTCACGGTCAATCCCCGTTGCACGGCGCGATAGGCCAGATCGACCTGGAAAATGTAGCCGGCACTTCCGACCCCGTTCAGGTCGAGCGCTCGCAGGGTGCTGGCCCGGAAGGCGCGGTAGCCGCCGGTGGCATCCTGCACCGGCAGACCCAGCGCTTTGCGGGTGTACCAGTTGCCACCGCGGGAGAGGAACTCCCTCGACTTGGGCCAGTTCACCACGCTGCCGCCGGGCACGTATCGCGACCCCAGAACCAGATCGGCGTCGCGCAGGCCGTCCAGCAGGCGCGGCAGCTGCTCAGGTTGGTGGGACCCGTCGGCGTCCATCTCGACCACAACGTCGTAGCCGTGTTCCAGGGCCCAGCTGAAACCGGCCAAGTAGGCGGCGCCCAGGCCCTCCTTGCCCATCCGGTGCAGAACATGAACGTGATCGTCGACCTCCGCCATCCGGTCAGCCAGCACGCCGGTACCGTCGGGGCTGTTGTCATCCGCAACGAGGACGTGCGCCTCGGGCACCGCAGCCCGCAGCCGGGGCACGATTCGGGGGACGTTCTCCTTCTCGTTGTATGTCGGAATAATCACGAGGATCCGCCCGAGGTCAGCGAAGTCTTCGCCGTCGATGGTGCTCACGACGACGACCCTATCCGCTGGCCGCCCCGCCGACGCCACCCGACTACGCCCCCCACGACGCAACCGATCACGCCGACCGCCGCGAGTACCGCTTCCGGCCACACCCCAAGCCGATCGGCAACGCTGAGGGTGTCTCGCAGGGGCACCTGCGCGACCATCGTGCCGGGACGCGACTCGGGCAACTGGTCGACCACGGTGCCGTCGGCCGCCAGCACCACCGAGATCCCACTGGTGGCCGCCACCAGCACCCCGCGGCCATGCTCAACGGCCCGAAGCCGAGACATCGCCACCTGTTGCGCCGGTTGGCTGGTACCGCCGTAGGTCGCATTGTTCGTCTGCACTACCAGCACCCGACCGCCGGATCGTACGACGTTACGGACGATGTCGTCATAGGCGATTTCGAAGCAGATGACATCACCCACCCGGGCCGGTCCGACCTGCAGCACGCCGGGTTCGTTGCCACCGACGAAGTCCCGCGGAATCCGTTGGAATCGGTCGACCAACCCACCGAGCAGTGATCGGCCGGGCAGGTACTCGCCGAACGGGACGGGATGCTGCTTGGCATAGGAATCGCTAGGGCCGCTGCCCGGCTGCCACACCAGGCCGACGTTCCACAACTGGTCGCCCGCACCGGGTGCATCGACCACTGCCCCCACCAGGATCGGTGCATTGATCGCGGTTGCGGCTGCGTCGATCCGCTGTGCGGCCAGCGGGTCGAGGAAGGGGCTGACATCTGAGGAGTTCTCCGGCCAGATCACTGCCTCCGGGGCCGGCACCTCCCCTCGGGCCACCCGTTGGCTGAGCAGGATCGTCTCCGTCACGTGGTTCTCCAACACCGCCCGCCGGCGGGCGTTGAAATCCAGCCCCACCTGGGGGACATTGCCCTGCACAACGGCGATGGTGGCAGACGGCGGTGCCCCCTCTCCCGCTACCGGAAGCGGCACCAGCAACCCCGCGCACGCCACTGCCACCGCCGCCAGCAGTGCGAGTCCGGCGGCACGGATCCGACCGGCGCGAGCCGCCAGTGCCACCGCCGCCAGCAGCGTTCCCACCAACGCCACCGCAAAGGTGACCCCTGGTGCGCCCAGGAGTGCAGCCAGTGGGGTCAGCGGCGAGTCAGGTTGCGAAAACGCCAACCGACCCCAGGGGAACCCGCCCCACGGCATCCGATCCCTGAGCGCCTCTGACAGTGCCCAGACCGTCGGCACGGCGATCGGCCACCACCTCAGCTGGGTCGTCAGGGCTGTGCCGAGTCCCACGAGAGCACTCCAGAGGCTCCAGCCGAGTGAGAGCAGGATCCAGGCATCGGTACCGATCACCTGCAGCCAAGACAGCAGGATCAGGTAGAACACCGAACCCGCCAGGAAGCCGCAGCCCGCGCCCACCCATGGGCGGGCCCGCCAGCAGGCCAACGTCAGCAGGGCCACGCCGAGCGGAGCCAGCACGCTCGACCCGACTGGCGGGAATGCCGCCGCGAGCACCGCCCCCGACACCAGCGCCGCCATCGGCCTGCGCAGCAGAATCCACCAGGCCATACGTCGACTAGTCCCCCGCCAGCGCGCCGACGTCGTACACCGTTGTTCCCCGGACCACTGTGCGCAAGCACACCGGTGACGGGGCACCGTCGGTCAACACCGGTAGCCCCGGCGTCGCCGAGCGGGGATCGGTGGACCAGGCGGAGACCCGGCCATCAGGTGCGGCCACCACCAACTCGTCGGCCCGCCAGACCGCCAGCGAGGCGGGAGCGCCCGGTTCCAACACTCCGCCAGCCAGCCCGGCGGCCCGCCAACCACCACGGGTATGCGCCGAGAAGGCTGCTCTAACACTGAGGGCTTGGCCCGGCGTCCGGTGCTGTGCGGCGGCACGCACCGCCTGCCACGGATCAAGCGAGGTGACTGGGCTGTCCGAGCCGAAGGCCAGCACCACTCCGCCGGCCTGCATGGCGGCAAACGGGTTCATCGACTGCCAGCGATCACCGAGCCGCTCCGCGTACATGCCGTCGGGGCCTCCCCACTCCTCGTCGAACCGGGGCTGCACGCTGGCGATGATGCCAAAGTCGGCCATCACCGAGATGTGCTCGGGGCGCACCAGTTCGACGTGTTCCAGTCGGTGCCCGCCGGCCCGTACCCGGTCAGCTCCGATTGCCTCCCCCGCCTCCACGAAACCGGCCAGCACCGTATCCAGGGCGGCGTCGCCGATCACGTGGAAACCTGCCTGAATATTGGCCTCAGCACAGTGCACGACGTGATCTCGTACCTGTGCCGCAGTCACATAGGTGTAGCCGGCCGTTGGGTTGTCCGCGTACGGCTCCCGAAGGGCCGCGGTGTGGGATCCGACTGTGCCGTCGATGTAGAGATCCCCCGCAGCTCCTGCGCAGCCCAACTCCAGCGCCCTGCTGCCGGCCGACAACTCGCCCCAGTAGGCGATCACTTCGGGGCCGGGCTCGGCCGCTGCCAGCGACATCAGGGCAGACACGTCTGGATGGCTCGAAATGGACGGGCCGCCGATCTCGTGAATCGCCCCGATGCCGTACCTGGCAGCCTCGGCTCTGGTCCACCGCTGCGCCTGCGCCCGCAGCTCGGCCGGCAGTTCGGCATAGACCGCCGCCCGGGCGTAGTCGTGGGCCTCGTGCCGCAACCAGCCGCTGCTGTCGTAGCCGTCCATCTCACGAAGTTCTGGCAGCGCTGCCAGGAGGGAAGAGGAGGCCACCGAACTGTGCACATCTGCGCGGTCCAGGAACACGGCTCCTCCGTATCCCGCCCGGTCGAGTTCAGCCGACGTCGGGGGTCGGGCCTCCGGCCAGGATCGCTCATCCCAGCCGTAGCCGATGATCACGCCAGCGCCGACCCGGGACCGTACCGCGTCAAGTACCTCGGCCAGGTTCTGGGTATCGGTGAGGTCGAGTCCGAGTTCCACCATTCCGGTGGCGGTGGTGTGCAGGTGGGCGTCCACGAATGCTGGGGTGACCAAGGCGCCGTCCAGATCGACCACCGTGGTTCCGATATCGCGCATCACTTCGGCCGCGCCGTCGGAGCCCAGCCAGGCTACGACACCGTCGGCGACCAGCATCGCTGTCGCAAACGGATCCGTCGGGGTGTAGAGGCGGCCACCCAGGTACAGGGTGCGTCGTTGGGAATCTTGGGCGACGCCGTCGGTCGAGGTTCGCATCACCGTTCGAATTTCGTGGACAACGCGATCGTGGTGTGGGTGGACATGCCGGTGCGGCGCCGGACCTCCCAGAGCAGGGCCTCGAGTTCCAACGCGCTGGCAACACGCGCCATCAGCAGGTACGAATCGGTCCCGGCAACGGAGTAGCAGGCTTTGAGCTCGGGCAGCTCAGCGAGGAGCTCGGAGACATCGCGTGTGTCGGGGCCACCCGGGGAGGACAGCGACAGGAACGCCGTCAAAGCCTGGTCCAGGGCCACGGGATCCACGATCGCGCGGTAGCCGCGAATGATCCCGCGTTCCTCCAGCCGCCGGACCCGTTGGTGGGCCGCGGAAGTGGACAACCCCGTTGCTTTGGCCAGGTCCGTGTAGGACATCCGGCCGTCGGACAGCAACAATTCGACGATCAGCCGGTCGGTCTCCTCCACTTGCACGACCCTACCGCCTGGCCCGACATCCACTGAGATCGCCAGGCCACGATTTCACATCTTCCAGTCGTCAGCAGTCACCAACTGCCGGTCCGCCGGTAGGCCAGTACCGCCTTCGTCGTGAACCTGCGATGTCACTATTCTGCGAGGCATGGTGGATGCCACGCAGGGGCCTGTCCGTTACCTGCGGGCCACGGTTGTCGGGCTCTGCGTGGGCCTGATCAGCGTGCTGGGCCACACCCTCGGACATGGTCAGCTCTCGCCGATGGCTGGCCTGCAGGTGCTCTGTCTGGCGCTGGCCGGTGCGGGTGCACTGACCGCTCGGAGACTCCGCCCGTGGAGCCTGGCCGCCTTCGTCATCGGCTTCCAGCTCGCAGCACACTGGCTGCTGGGAAAGATGGCGCCCCATCCGGTGCCGGGACCCCCATTGGCCCCGGGTTCCGTGCGTTTGCACGCCAGCGATGGAGTGACAGCGCCCCTGCACCTGTCAGGCGCACAGTCACCCCTGCCCAGTCCCGCGGGCGTCGATTGGCCGATGCTAGCCGGCCACCTGCTGGCAGCCGTGATCATCGTCACCCTGTTGTGGCGCGCCGACGATGCCCTGTTCTCACTTGCGGCTGCCGTGCGCCGTGCAGCTGTCGTTCTGCTCGGCTCGGCTCTGCGGGGATGGCCTTTCGTTGTCCTGGCCAGACGGTCGCCGGTGCTTCCCCCGGCGACGGCACCGCCCGGGCGGAATCGGTACCTGTGTTGGCTGGCGTCTTGGCGGTATCGGGGACCGCCGACGCCGCGTCTTAGCCGAGGCTGAATTCGGCAGATCTGACTGCGGCGCGCGCCTCACCGCAGGTCTGGCCGCCCCGCACGTCACGACTGCCGCCCGAACCGTCAATCCGCTGACTCTTGCGTTCAATCCGGGGCCCTCAGTGCCTCCTCAGCTGCCACCTGTGGCACGCCTCAACACCTCACTCTTCAAGGAGAATTCATGCGCACAACCAGCCCGACATCATTAATCATCGCCGGCTTGGCGACCGTCGCCCTGGCGGCCTGTAGCAACGGCTCGTCCTCGTCTGGGTCCTCGGGTATGTCGCCGACGGCAGCCGGATCGTCGTTGGTGGCCGACTGCCCGCTGACCGTCACCGATGCCTGGGTCAAAGCAGCGCCGAGCGGCATGACGGCCGCCTTCGCGACCGTGTCGAACCCCAGCGCCCAGCCGGCCACCATCACCGCCGCATCGACGCCCGCCGCTGGCAAGACTGAGTTGCACGAGACGGTGGACACAGGCGGCACCATGACGATGACGCAGGTCCCGGCTCTTACCGTCCCGGCAAACGGGCAACTCACGCTGGCGCCGGGCGGCAACCACATCATGCTGATGAACATCCCGTCGCCGATCGAGCCCGGCGAGGACGTGACGGTGACTCTGACGTGCGAATCGGGGGCCACTGTTGGGTTCACTGCGAAGGCGCGCACCTATTCAGGGGCAAACGAGACCTACAAACCCGGTTCGGCAACTTCGCCGATGTCCATGGCATCGCCGACATCGTGAAGGGCGAACCAGTGAACTCATCACGCGGCGTCTCGCGCCGCAGGTTTCTGCTCGGTGCGGCCGGTTCAGCCGCCTTGGTATCGGCGGGGAGGGCCGCGCAGGCCCTCCCCGCCGAACCCGAGGCAAGTCCCGCCGGTGAGGCGACCGTGCCCGCGCAAGGTGAGCATCAGGCGGGCGTCGACACCCCACTGCAGTCGGCGGCGATCTTCACTGCCTACAACCTGGTAGCTGGCATCACCAGGGTAGAGATTGCTCGGCTGATGCAGCTGTGGACTGATGACATTGTCAGGCTCACTCAGGGGCGGCCGGCCCTCGGTGATCCGGTGCCGGAGCTCGCCGCGATCCCCGCCCGGTTGACCGTCACCGTCGGATTTGGGCCCGGCGTGTTTGCAGCGGCCGCGATGGAAGGGGCTCGCCCCTCCTGGTTGCGGCCCCTGCCAGCATTCAAGGGTGACCGGCTCCAGGCCGACTGGTCCGGCGGGGACCTGCTGGTGCAACTGTGCGCCGACGATCCAGTGACGCTGGCGCACGCTGATCAGGTGCTGACGTCCACCGCGTCCTCGTTCGCCAGCGTCGCCTGGCAGCAACACGGATTCCAGCGGGCCCGGGGCATGACGCCGGACGGCACAGTCGGACGCAACTTGATGGGCTTCGTCGATGGCATCGTGAACCCAGTGCCCGGAACTGCCGACTTCGACGCTGTCGTTTGGAACCCCGGCCAGCCCCCCTGGCTGAAGGGCGGTTCCTGCCTGATAGTCCGACGCATTCGGATGGATTTGCAGCGCTGGAGTTCTCTCGACACCCGCCAACGCGAGGAGGTGTTCGGGCGAACGGCAGCCGACGGCTCACCGCTCTCCGGTGGTTCCCCGCAGGACCGCCCCGACCTTGATGCCCGAGATTCCAGCGGCCTCAGCGCAATCCCTCTGTTTGCCCATGTTCGATTGGCCGCCCCCACGTCTCCCGAAGAACGGATCCTGCGCAGGCCCTTCAATTACGACTCGGGACCAATCGCGGGAGGCCGAGATTCAGGGCTGATCTTCGCTGCCTACTGCGCCAACCCGGAACGTCAATACATTGCCATGCAGCGACGCTTGGCTGACCACGACCTGCTCAACAGCTGGGTCTCAGCGGTCGGCTCAGCGGTCTTCGCGATCCCACCGGGGTTCAAGGACGGCCACTACTTGGGGGAATCCCTGCTGAAGATCTGACGTCGTCGCGAGACCCCGCGCAGGTCATTCGCCTGACCCTCAACGCCAGGATTTCACGCCTTGCTGATTGC
>JAUPKM010000416.1 GCA_030837445.1 Actinomycetota bacterium | reverse complement strand
GAAATGGCGCCCTGGCGATGATCATCAAGGCCCACATGATGCCGATCACCAGGTTGAACGAGGTGAGGGTGTTCTCCCGGATGATGCTGGCCAGGCTGCGGCTGCGGGGGTCGGGCGCGATGTTGACCTCGCCACGAGCCACTCGTTCAGCAACCTCGGCCTGGCTGAGTCCGGTGACGGTCAGCTCAGCCGCGTCGGCGGGTTCGACCGTCACGTCAGGATTCCAGCCCGTCAAGGCGGCGCAGGATGACGCCTTCGCGCAGCGCCCAGGGGCACAGCACGAGTTCGGTCAGGCCGAATAGGTCCATCGCGGCTTCCGCCACTAGAGCACCGGCGACCAGTTGCGCCGCCCGGCCCTCCGAGACACCCGGCAGTTGGGCGCGTTCGGCCGCCGACATGGCCGACAGTTTCGGCAGCCAATCGCCGAGATCGTCGCGGTCGAGGACCCGGCGGACGAACGGGCCATCGGCCGACGGAGCAGCACCAGTGACCCGAGCCAACTGTCGGAAGGTCTTCGACGTGGCGACCGCCATCTCAGGTTCGCCCAGCCGGGAGATGGACCCGACGGCACCGGCGATTTCGGCGCGGATATGTTTCCGAAGCGCCCGCAGCTGCTTACCCGAGGGCGGATCACCGGTGAGCAGCGTCCTGGTCAGCCGGCCGGCACCGAGGGGTAGCGATACCGCCTCGTCCGGATCCTCGTCCAGCCCGACGGCCAACTCCAACGAGCCACCGCCGATGTCCAGCACCAACAGCCGCCCCGCACTCCAACCGAACCAACGCCGAACGGCGAGGAAGGTGAGACGGGATTCGTCCTCACCACTGAGCAGTGAAAGCCGCACCCCGGTCTCCTGCTCCACGGCGGCGATCACCTCAGCTCCATTCGGGGCTTCCCGGATGGCAGAGGTGGCAAACCCGAGGATCTCGTTGACCCCCATATCCTCGGCGATCACGATCGATTCGGACACGAATCCGGCGAGTGCGTCAATCGCCCGGGCCGACACTCGACCGTCTTTGGTCAGGTTCTCCGCGAGCCGCAACTCAGTCTTGTGGGAGTGGGCTGGCACCGGCGCGCCACCATGGTGGGCGTCCACCAGCAATAGGTGGACGGTGTTCGAACCCACATCCAGCACTCCGAGACGCACGCGTGCCAGGGTAGCGCCCACCGCGTGCGTAGAGTGCTGCGGTGACCGAAGTGGGCCTCAACTTCCCGCGGACCTGGCTGGAGTTCATCGACCCGGCGGATCCCGACCGGATGTTCCGCTGCGATGCCACCTGGCTGGCGTCGCGCTGGACCTGCATCTTCGGGGCCGGCTGCCGAGGAATCTACGCAACGGCCCCCGACTTCGGCTGCTGCACCCTCGGAGCGCACTTCTCAGACAAGGACGACCGGCGCCACACCCGCAAGATGGCAGCCCGACTGACGGAGGAGACCTGGCAGTTCCAGTCGGAGGGACAGCGAGACGGCATCGTGATGCGCGACGCCGACGGCGAGAAACAGACACGGACCGTGGACGGGGCGTGCATCTTCCTCAATCGCGAGGGCTTCTCCGGCGGCGAGGGCTGCGCCCTGCACCTGCTGGCCCTCCGGGAAGGCGAGGATCCGCAATCGGTGAAGCCGGACGTCTGTTGGCAACTGCCGATCCGGCGGGAGTACGAGACCCGGACTTGGGCAGACGGCAGCACCAGCGACGTTGTTGTCATCTCCGAGTACGACCGCCGGGGGTGGGGGCCTGGCGGCCACGACCTCGATTGGTACTGCTCCGGCGCACCCGAGGCGCACGTGGGCGCGGACCCGGTGTACCTCAGTGAGCGGGCCACCCTGGTGGCATTGATGGGTGAACCGGGCTACGACGAGCTCGTGCGGCTGCTCGGATCCCGCACCGGTGTCTTGCCGCACCCGGCCGATCCCGTCGCCGAGGCCTGAGCGAGTCGATCCGCGATCAGCGCGGGGCGGCCATTCTGTCGTAGGCCTCACCTAGCCTCACCTACATGGCCAAATCGACACGAAGGAACACCGCCCGGTATGCGTGTGCGGACTGCGGGGCGGAGAGCCTCCGGTGGGCAGGCCGCTGCCTCAAGTGTGGGGAATTCGGCACCGTCGCCGAAGTAGCGCCGATCACGGTTGTGCGCGGCGCCGCCGCCGAGAAACCGAAACGGGCCGCCCGGCCAGTGGCCGAGGTGGCCGCCGAGCAGACCCGGCGCACCGCGACCGGCATCGCAGAGTTCGACCGGGTGCTCGGTGGTGGCCTGGTGGCCGGGCAGGTGGTGCTGCTGGCCGGCGAACCCGGCGTCGGCAAATCCACCCTGCTGCTCGAAGTGGCGAACGCGATGGCTGGCGGGGTCGTCTCCGGGGGGACACAGCCACCACGGGAGCGTGTGTGTCTTTACGTGTCCGGGGAGGAATCAGCCGAGCAGATAGGGGTGCGAGCGCGTCGGATCGGGGCCGATGCGGCCACCCTGCTGGTGGCTGACGAGCAGGAACTGCCTGCGATAGTCGGCCATATCGAGGCCCACCGGCCGGAACTGGTGGTGATCGACTCGGTGCAGACGTTGTCATCGCCGCAGATCGAGGGCCGCCCGGGCGGCGTCGCGCAAGTACTCGAAGTGACCCAGGCGCTCACCCGGATTGCAAAGTCAAGAGGTATGCCGCTGGTGATAATCGGTCAATCGACGCGGGAGAACTCCGTTGCGGGTCCGCGCGCATTGGAGCACCTGGTCGACACTGTGCTGACGTTCGAGGGTGATCGCCACACCAGCCTGCGGATGCTGCGGGCGGCCAAGAACCGGTACGGCCCAGCCGACGAGGTCGCGTGCTTCGAACAGGCCACGAACGGCCTGCGGGAGGTCCCCGATCCCAGCGAACTGTTCCGAGGCCGCCGAGATGCCCCAGTGCCCGGTACCTGCGTCACCGTGACGGTGGAGGGTCGGCGCCCGATGCTGGCGGAGATCCAGGCCCTGACCGTGAAGGCCACGGGTCCCAACGCACGACGCGGCGTCAACGGCCTGGACGCCACCAGAGTGGCGATGTTGACCGCCGTCACCACTCACCACGGGGAGCTGCAGCTCACCGACAAGGATCTCTTCGTGGCCACTGTGGGCGGAGCCAAGGTGAGTGACCCGGCCGCCGACCTCGCCATCTGCCTGGCAGTTGCCTCAGCCGTCT
>JAUPKM010000415.1 GCA_030837445.1 Actinomycetota bacterium | reverse complement strand
TCACCTCCGCGCTCTGCAGCACGAACGGCAGTTGCATATCACCGGAGGCGAAGAGTTCGCCGACCGTGCGCATCCCCGCGAGCAGGGTCTCGTTGACGATCTCGAGTGCCGTCCGCGTCTGGAGCGCCTCATCGAGGTCGGTGTCCAGGCCAATCCGCTCGCCATCGATGATCCGCCGCTCCAACCGTTCGGTCAGCGGCAAGGCGGCCAACTCCTCGGCCCGGGACACCGAACTGGACGTATCCGAGGCGTCGGCGAACACCTCGAGGAAATGTGCGAGCGGGTCATAAGTCATGTTGCCCGCGTCGTCGAACCGGCGCCGGTCGTAGACGAGGTCCAACGCGGCCTGCATCTGGTCGTCGGGAATCCGCGAGTTCGGCACGATCTTGGACGCGTGCACGATCGCAGAGTCCAGTCCGGCCTCGGTGCACTCGTGCAGAAATACCGAGTTCAGCACCTGCCGAGCCACCGGGTTCAGACCGAACGAGACGTTGGAGACGCCGAGGGTTGTATGCACACCTGGATGGATCCGCTTGAGTTCCCGAATCGCCTCGATCGTCTCGATCCCGTCCCGGCGCGTTTCCTCCTGGCCTGTGGCGATCGGGAAGGTGAGGGTGTCGACGAGGATATCGCCGACGTCCATCGCCCAGTTCTGCGTCAGGTCGCGGATCAATCGGTCGGCCACCCTCACTTTCCAATCGGCGGTTCGGGCCTGGCCTTCCTCGTCGATAGTCAACGCAACCACCGCAGCACCGTGGCGGCGGACCAACGGCATCATCCGGGCGAACCGGGAGTCCGGACCGTCGCCGTCCTCATAGTTGACCGAGTTCACAATGCAGCGACCGCCGAGTTTCTCCAAACCGGCGGCGATCACCTCGGGCTCAGTCGAGTCGAGCATGATCGGCAAGGTCGTCGAGGTAGCCAGCAGACCGGCCAGTTGAGTCATGTCGTCAACGCCGTTGCGGCCGACATAGTCGATGCACAGGTCGAGCACGTGGGCGCCGTCTCGCTGCTGATTGCGGGCAATCTGGACGCAGTCGTCCCAGTTCTGCGCCAGCATCGCCTCCCGGAAGGCCTTGGAACCGTTGGCGTTCGTGCGCTCGCCGATGCTGAGGAAGGAGCTGTCCTGATCGAACGGGACAGGTTGGTAGAGCGAGGAGATCCCGGGTTCGGGTTGCGGAGTCCGAATCGGAACCGCCATATCGCGTACCCGATCGGCGACCAGCCGCAGATGTTCCTGAGTCGTTCCGCAGCAGCCGCCGACGAGGGACAGTCCGTAGTCCTGGACGAATACTTCGAGGGCATCGGCGAGTTCCGCGGGCGTCAGCGGGTAATGCGCGCCGTCGCTGGTGAGCACGGGCAGCCCCGCATTTGGCATACACGACAGCCCAATCGTCGCCTGCTGGGCGAGGACCCTCAGATGCTCGCTCATTTCGGCCGGACCGGTGGCGCAGTTGAGCCCGATCAGATCGATCCCAAGCGCCTGCAGAGACGTCAGGGCGGCACCGATCTCAGAGCCGAGCAGCATCGTCCCGGTCGTCTCCACCGTGACGTGCACGATCAGCGGCACGTCCAGCCCGAACGTCGCCATCCCATCCTGGGCCCCGATCACCGCGGACTTGGTCTGCAACAGGTCCTGGCTGGTTTCGATCAGGACAGCGTCGGACCCGCCATCGAGCAGGCCGACGACTTGCTCGGCGTAGGCGGCCCGCAGCGTTTCGAAGTCGACATGGCCAAGGGTGGGCAGTTTCGTCCCGGGCCCCACCGATCCGAGTACCCACCGCGGCGCGGTCGGGGTGCTGTAGGCGTCGGCAGACTCCCGCGCGATCCGAGCGCCGGCGGCGGCCAACTCCCGGATCCGGTCAGGGATGTCGTATTCGGCGAGATTCGCCCAGTTGGCACCGAAGGTGTTGGTCTCCACCGCGTCCACGCCGACCTCGAAGTAGGCGTCATGAACCCCGCGGACGATATCGGCTCGGGTGATATTGAGGATCTCGTTGCAGCCCTCCAGCCCCTGGAAGTCGTCCAGCGACGGATCCTCCGCCTGCAGCATGGTGCCCATCGCACCATCGGCCACGACAACTCTGCTGGCCAGTGCCTCACGCAGGGACGAACTCACTCAAGCCTCCGATTCACCCCCGATAACGAGCCGCCAATGCGATCGTCGAGGAATCCAGTCCAGGTACCTCTGTGCCGTCCACGAGCAACGGCGTGACCCGTTTGGCCATGATCTTGCCCAGTTCGACACCCCACTGATCGAAGGAGTCGATTCCCCAGATCACACCCTGGGTGAAGACCGAGTGCTCGTACAGCGCCACCAGTCGCCCCAGTGTACGGGGGTCGAGTACCTCGGCCACCACGGTGTTGCTCGGCCTGTTGCCCGGCATCACCTTGGCAGGCACGATTTCCGGCGCCACACCCTCGGCGGCGACCTCCTCGGCGGTCTTGCCGAAGGCGAGGGCCGCGGATTGCGCGATCACGTTGGCGATCAGCAGATCGTGGTGATCGGGCGCGTCTGCCGCCGGCAACGGATTCAGCGGGGTCCGGAAGAACAGGAAGTCGCTGGGGATCACGGTGGTGCCCTGGTGGATCAGCTGGTAGAAGCTGTGCTGCCCGTTGGTGCCGGGCTCGCCCCAGAAGACCGCCCCGGTCTCGGTGTCGACGAGCTGGCCGTCGAGCCGGACGCTCTTGCCGTTGGACTCCATCGTCAACTGCTGCAGGTAGGCCGGGAAGCGCTTCAGGTACTGCTCGTAGGGCAACACCGCCACCGATGAAGTACCGAGGAAGTTGCGGTTCCAGACATTGAGCAGGCCCATCAGCACCGGCAGGTTCTGCCGCCACGGGGCGGTCCGGGCGTGTTCGTCCATCTCATGGAATCCGGCGAGCATCGCGTGGAAGTTGCCGGGCCCCACGGCCAGCATCGTCGACAGCCCGATCGCGGAATCCATCGAGTAACGCCCGCCGACCCAGTCCCAGAACCCGAACATGTTGGCGGTGTCGATGCCGAAGCTGGCTACCGCATTTGCGTTGGTGCTGACCGCCACGAAGTGCTTCGCAACGGCATCCTCACTGCCGAGCCTCGCCAACGCCCAGGATCGCGCCGAGTGGGCGTTGGTCATCGTCTCCTGAGTGGTGAACGTCTTGGAGGAGACGACGAACAGCGTCTCCTCTGCGTCCAGGTCGACAACCGCCTCGGCGAAATCCGTCCCGTCCACATTCGACACGAACCGGAACGTCATATCCCGGCGGGAGTAGTGCTTCAACGCCTCGTACGCCATCACCGGGCCGAGGTCAGAGCCACCGATGCCGATATTGACGATGTTCTTGATGGCCTTGCCGGTATGACCACGCCACGCCCCCTCCCGGACGGAGTCGGCGAAGGCCGCCATGTGGTCGAGCACCTCGTGCACCTGCGCCACCACGTCGACGCCATCCACCATCAGCGCTGTCCCCTTGGGCATTCTCAAGGCCACGTGCAGCACGGCGCGGTTCTCCGTGACGTTGATGTGTTCACCGCTTGCCATCGCGGCGAAGTAGTCGCGCAGCCCGCGCTCATCTGCGAGTTGGCAGAGCAGATCGACAGTGTCCGCAGTCACCCGTTGTTTGGAGTAGTCCAGATAAAGTCCGGACCCCTCGACTGCCAATGCGGTCCCCCGGTCCCCGTCCGCGGCGAAGAACTCTCGGAGCGTGGTGCCGCCGATGTCAGCGACATGCTGGGTCAGCAGATCCCAGGCTGGAGCGGTCCGCGGGCTGGTTCCACGTTCGGTCATCGTTCCTCGATTCTTGATAGGTCTGCACGGGGGCTTGGTCGGGGCGGGCGTTGGTCGGTCGGGCGGCGTGCTCAGCCGGGAGACTCCGAGGGCTTCATCACGGGTGTCTCCGCCTCCGGTTCGCGCCAGCCGCCGACGTGGCGGGCCAGCATGTCCGCGGCGTCAGGGCCCCAGGTGCCCGGCTGGTATCCCTCGACCGGTGGCGGGTCGTCGACGATCCGCTCCACGATCCGCCAGGTCTCCTCGATCACGGCTTGCTCGGGGAAAAGCGAATGGTCGCCGGCCATGGCGTCGGTCAACAGCCGCTCGTAGGGGGTGGGCACGTCGCCCAGAGTGGACGTGAAATCGAGGTCCAACAGCTCCGGTTCGGCCGCGGTCAACCCTGGCTGCTTGACTCGCAGCGACAGGCTCACACCAGCGTTGGATCCGATCCGCAGGATGATGTCGTCATGGCCCTTGGCATCGTAGGCGTGCCCTTCGGTCTGCACGCCCGGCGGTTTGTCGAGTCGAACCACGATCTCGGTGGCCGTCATCGGCATCTTCTTGCCGGTCCGGATGAACACCGGAACATTGGCCCAACGCCAGGAGCTGATATCCAGTTTCAGGGCGACGAAGGTCTCCGTGGTGGAGTCAGGTGCGACGCCTGCGACTTGCCGGTAACCCGCGTATTGGCCCATGACCGCATTGGCCGGGTGAACGGTCTCGACGCTGCGGAAGAAGTCCTGCCGGCGTTGCGACAACGCTCCGCCACTGGGGGGCTCGAGGCCGACGAGCGCCAGAATCTGCAGTAGGTGGTTCTGGACCACATCGCGCAGAGCCCCAACCGGATCGTAGAACCGTCCGCGGTCGTCCACCCCGAACTCTTCGGCCATCGTGATCATGATCGCCTGCACATGCTTGCGATTCCAGAGCGGTTCGAGCATGGAATTGGCGAATCGCAGGTACAGGATGTCCTGCACCGGCTCCTTGCCGAGGAAGTGGTCGATCCGGAACAGTTGCTCCTCGGTCACGCAGGAATGCAGTTGGGCAGC
>JAUPKM010000059.1 GCA_030837445.1 Actinomycetota bacterium | reverse complement strand
TGTTGACCTCCCAGCCGTTCTGAGGGGCGAGCCGAATCCTCGCTCCGTTGGCTCCGCCGCGTTTGTCGCTGCCTCGGAAAGTCGACGCGGAAGCCCAGGCGGTCGAAACGAGTTGGGAAATGGACAGCCCCGATGTGAGCAGCCGCTGCTTGAGGTCGGCTATCTCCTGCTCACCGATCAGTTCGTGCGTGACTGGCGGGACAGGGTCCTGCCACAACTGCGGCTCGGCGGGCACCAGCGCGCCGAGGTAGCGAGAGGCAGGACCCATGTCGCGATGGGTCAACTTGAACCAGGCCTTCGCGAACGCGACCGCCAGTTCGTCGGGATGCTCGTAGAAGCGTCGGGAGATCGGCTCGTATACGGGATCCATCCGCAACGCAAGATCCGTCGTCAGCATTACCGGCGGGTGCTTTTTGGCCGGATCGTGTGGATCGGGCACTGCGTCCACTGCCGCTTGATCAGTCGGAATCCACTGCGTCGCGCCAGCCGGGCTCTTCGTCTGCACCCACTCGTAGCCGAACAGGGTCTCGAAGTAAGCGTTGTCCCAGGTCACAGGTGTCGGCGTCCAGGCTCCTTCCAGCCCGCTGGTGATGGCGTCGTCGCCGCTGCCGGTGCCGTAGCTGTTCTTCCATCCCAGACCCATCTGCTGCAGTGGTGCGGCCTCCGGTTCGGGACCGACGTACTTGTCGGGATCGGCCGCGCCATGGGTTTTGCCAAACGTGTGGCCACCTGCGATCAGCGCCACTGTCTCCTCGTCGTTCATCGCCATCCGGCGGAAGGTTTCGCGAATGTCCCTGGCAGACGCGAGCGGGTCCGGGTTCCCGTTCGGTCCTTCCGGATTCACGTAGATGAGGCCCATCTGGACGGCTGCGAGCGGATTGGCGAGTTGCCGGTCGCCGCTGTAGCGCTCGTCGCCGAGCCAAGTCGCCTCGGCACCCCAGTCGATGTCCTCGGGCTCCCAGACATCCTCCCGGCCGCCGCCGAAGCCGAACGTCTCAAAGCCCATCGACTCCAATGCACAGTTGCCCGCGAACACCATCAGGTCGGCCCACGACAGCGTTCGACCGTACTTCTTCTTCACCGGCCAGAGCAGCCTGCGGGCCTTGTCGAGGCTGGCATTGTCTGGCCAACTGTTCAGTGGTGCGAATCGCTGTGTGCCTGAGCCCGCGCCTCCCCGGCCGTCGCTTATCCGGTAGGTCCCGGCACTGTGCCACGCCATCCGGATGAATAGCGGACCGTAGTGACCGTAGTCCGCTGGCCACCAGTCCTGGGATGTCGTCATGACCGCCTCGATGTCGCCCTTCAGGGCGTCGAGATCGACGGCGCTGAACTCCTCGGCGTAGTCGAAATCCGGGCCCATCGGGTCCGCCATCGGCGGGTTCTGCTGGAGCACCTTCAAGTTCAACTGATTCGGCCACCAGTCGCGGTTCGTGGTGGCCCCGGTAGGACGGACGGGACAGGCGTCTTCGTTGGCCATGGTGCTCGCTCCTCAGGTACCGCGTGGTGGTCAGGTCGGGGACTTGCTTTCAGACGGTCGGGTGGGCGACCTTGGGCCCTAGTGTCTACCAGAGTTCCGGACTCGGCAAAGTGGACGAGGAGGGCGAACAGCTCCGGACACGGCCCGATCCGGACTCAGCGGCTCTCGACCCGATTTCCGCCGTGAGCCTTGGCCCCACCCATCCCCTGAAATGCGCGCAGGATCGCGTCGGGTAGAGGTTGGACTCCCGCGACCACGGAGGGGGACGCCAGCGAGACTCCTAGGGAGGCGGTGGTGTGTAACCCGGTGGCGAGTTGACCCCAGTCCTCGTCGGCGACCCGTTGCCGAACAGTGCTGGCCAACGTCAGGGTGTCCGCTGCGTTGGCGCCCGGGCAAAGGATGACGAACTCCTCCCCGCCGAATCGTGCCATGGTGGCGCCGGCCGGGGCCTCTTCCCGCAGGATGTCCGCCAGCCGGCTGAGCACCAGGTCTCCGACCTGGTGTGAGTAGCTGTCATTGATGTCCTTGAATCGGTCCATATCGATCACGATGACGCCCACACCGTCGGGACCGAGGGAAGCCGACAGCTGGTGGACTTGATCGTCCAACGCCCCGCGGGTGCGCAGTCCCGTGAGAGTGTCGGTATTCGTCCACTCCCGCAGGGCGTCAGCAGCTCGTCGGCGTTCGGCCAATGCGAGGTCGAGATGGCGGGTCCGCTCGGATACCTGCAGCTCCAGGTCGGCGTTGACGCTACGCAACTCCGCGATACTTCGACTGACGGCGTCTGCGGCCAATGCCTCGGCCAGTAGTTGCCGCCTGGATTGCCAAAGCACGATCCCAATTCCGACCACGGCAGCCACCACGAGCAGGGTGCCATTGACCAGCGACACCAGCCACGGGACCGGAGCAGTCTGGGCCGGGTCGGTCACCAGCGCCAGCAGCCCCACGCTGCCCAGACTCACTGCTGCCGACAGCCACAGCCACCGCTGCCGGAACGACACCGCCATCAGCGCGGCGAGCAGACCCATGAAGATGCC
>JAUPKM010000414.1 GCA_030837445.1 Actinomycetota bacterium | reverse complement strand
GGAGCTGATCGAACGCAGGAAGTGCAGTACGGCGCGCAGCGCGTCGACGTGGGTGCACGGCAGCGCCTTGTTGCCGCTGCCCTGGCTCGTGCTCAGCCCGACCAGGTTCGGCTTGACGATGATGGTCTTGCCGACGATCCCGGCTGCCACCGTCGAGCGCCACGGCTCCAGGACTTCCTGGATCATCTTCTGGCGGGTGCCGGACGACGACGCCCCGACGAAGGACACGTCGCTGGACGTGGCCGAGGCCGTCGACGTCGCCGCCACGGCGCTGCTCCGGGCCAACGCGGGTAAACCGATGAGCGCGGTCCCTCCGACGCCCACGAGTTTCAGGACTTCCCTGCGGTTGACGCTCATGATTGCTCCAGAGTGTTCAGGTTCCCGGACCGGAACGGTTCGACAGTGATGGTGGTGTCCTGGGTGAAGCCGGCGGTGGCGAGCGCCCGGTCGATCCCGGGCAGGTCGCGGACGGCGTCGACGTACGGGCCGTCCACCTCGATCCGTACGGCGTGCCCGAGGTCGCGGACCCGCAGGTCGCGCAGTGCCAGGCCGGCCGGCTCGCAGCGGGAGCGGACCTCGGCCTCGGCGCGTTCGATCCGTGTCAGCCGGTACGGCGTGATCCTTACGCCGTAGGCGATCCTGCTGGCCAGGCACGGCATCGCCGGCTTGTCCCCGGTGGCCAGTCCCCATTGCCGGCTCAGCTGCCGGACGTCGGCCTTCGACAGTCCCGCCGCGGCCAGCGGAGTGCGCACCCCGTGCTGTGCCCCGGCCATGAGGCCGGGCCGGAACGGGTCGTGCAGGTCGTCGGCGTTGGTGCCGGTCGCGATGGTGCGGTACCCGTGGACGGCGGCGAGGTGTTGCGCGGTGTCCAGCATCGAGGTCTTGCAGAAGTAGCAGCGGTCAGGGCCGTTCGCCCGGTACCCCCCGACCGTGAGTTCACCGGTGTCCGAGATGTGGTGCGGTACGGCCAGGGCGGCGGCGAAGGACCGCGCCGCGCTCAGCTCCGCCGTCGGGAGCGACGCCGACGCGACGGTGAAGGCTGCGACGGCGTCGGTCCCCAACGCTCGGACTGCGCCGGCCAGCACCAGCGCCGAGTCCGCTCCGCCGGAGAAAACCACTAATGTCGGTCCATATCCGCTGATTTCATGGACCAACCGATCCGACAGCCGGTCCGACAGCCCGGCGCAGGAAGCTCCTCCGGAGGGAGAAGTAGGGTGACTCGGCACGACGACCTCACATCGATATGTCCAGATGTGTCCTTGGCGAGCACATCGTATGGCGAGTTCGGGACCCCGGACGATGGTGTTGTTGCCCACACGCCCCTGCCCGACGTCGAGCTCGGCTTCGCGAGGCTGGACCGCGACCGGCTGGCCCGTACCGGGGACCCGGAAGTGGTGCTCGGCACCGGCAAGACGCCGGCCCAGGTGGTGGCGGCGATGCGGGCGCTGCGTGAGGCTCACCCTGACCAGGCCGTCTTGGCCACCCGTCTCGGCCCGGAGACGCTCGGGGCGTGCCGCGCGGAACTCCCCGGCGTGATGCTCGACGAGGCGGGCAGGGTGGCCGTGCTGGGCACGCCGCCGTCGGCTCGGGGCACCGTCGCGGTCGTCTCCGCCGGGACTGGCGATCTTCCGGTCGTTCGTGAGTGTTTTCATACCGTCCGGGTCTTCGGCTCCGAGCCGGACATGATCATCGACGTCGGCGTCGCCGGCGTCCATCGGCTGCTCGCCCAGCGCGACCGGATCGCCGCCGCGGACGTCGTGGTCGCGGTGGCCGGCATGGAGGCAGCGCTCCCGGCCGTGATCGGCGGCCTGGTCGGGCTGCCCCTGATCGCGGTACCGACCAGCGTCGGCTACGGCTGGCACCTGGACGGGCTGGCGGCGTTGCTGGCCATGCTCAACAGTTGCGCGCCGGGCATCGTGACGGTCAATGTCGACAACGGGTTCGGCGCCGGGGTGGCCGCCGCCAGGATCGCACGCCGCGTGGCCGGCCCGGCGACGGACGAACCGAAGGGGATCTGATGCGGCTGCTGTGGGTCGACGCCGGGCAGGGCGCCGCCGGTGACATGTTCCTCGCCGCGCTGCTGGAGGCGGGCGCGGACGAGTCGGCGGTCCGTGCCGGGCTGGCCAGGCTGCCGCTCGGCGAGGTGTCCATCGAGATCACCGACGTGCGCAGGCACGGGCTGCGGGCGCACCGGGTCGAGGTGGCCGCGCCCCGGCTCGCTCACGCGCGCGGTCTGCCGGACATCCTGTCCCTGCTGGCAGACGGCGGCCTCCCGAAGCCGGCGATGGCCTTTGCCACCGCGGTGTTCGAGCGGCTCGGAGCCGCGGAGGCCCACGTCCACGGCGTCCCGGTCGAACAGGTCCACTTCCACGAGGTCGGCGCGGTCGATGCCATCGTCGACATCACCGGCTGCGCGCTGGCCCTGCATTCGCTGGGGCTGCTGGACGGCGACGGGTCGGTGGCGGCCGACAGTCGCGTCGTGGTGTCGCCGATCGCGGTCGGCTCCGGCACGGTACGGGCCGACCACGGCGTGCTGTCGGTTCCGGCACCGGCCGTGCTGCGGCTGCTGACCACGGCCGCCGTGCCGATCGCCGCGCACCACGCCGAGCTGGAACTCTGCACGCCGACCGGGGCGGTGCTGCTGACGACGCTCGCGCAGGAGTGGGGACCGTTGCCGGCCTGCGTGCCGCAGTGCGTCGGGGTGGGGGCCGGCAGCCGCGACCCGGCCGGCCACGCCAACGTGCTGCGCGTCGTCGTCGCCGAGTACGAGCCGGCCGAGGCGGCCGGTCCGCGCCAGGACGAGCTCACGGTGGTGGAGGCGACCGTCGACGACCTCGACCCGCGGCTGTGGCCGGACATCCTCGACGCGATGCGCGCC
Source organism: Actinomycetota bacterium (assembly GCA_030837445.1). Lineage (GTDB taxonomy): Bacteria > Actinomycetota > Actinomycetes > S36-B12 > UBA10799 > JACJWR01. The sequence goes on along the minus strand of JAUPKM010000414.1, from coordinate 4,057 downwards.
GCGGGCGCAGCAGACGCCTGGTGCAGCCCGATCATCTGCCGTCAGGGCCGTCCCGGGCACGTCCTGACGGTCCTGGCACCGGCGGAGCTGCTGGAGGCGGTCTGCCGGGCGGTGTTCGCCCACACCACCACGCTGGGGCTGCGCCGGTACCCGGTGGCGCGGCTGGCTCTGCGGCGCGACCAGGTGGCGTGCTCCTTCCAGGGCCACCCGATCTCCGTCAAGCGGGGCCTGCTCGACGGGCGGGTGGTGTCGGCCCAACCGGAGTACGACGACCTGCGGCGGGCCGCGCTGGCCACCGGGGTGCCGGTGCGCCGGGTCCTCGACGAGGTGAGCCGCGCCGCAGGCGACGCCGGCTGCCTGCCCTGAGGGCGGTTCCCTGAATGGTCTTGTAGCGCAATCGGCGGCTTGCCCCGGACAATCACCGGGCATTACACCTGGTTAGCGCGCAAAGGGTGCGAGCATCACCAGGCGCAGGACGTCTTCCTGCTCCGTGGTGTCGTACTCCCCCTCGTCGAGACGCACGAGGAACTCGTCGACCGAGATCCCCAGGGTGTCCCGGGCGAGTCCGTGGAGCATGCTGCGCCCCTCCGGAGTGCTCATCTCCTCCACCGGGACGAGTGCGTCTGGATGGCTCGTGCTCACGGTCCCCACACCTCTCTGCGGCTCGGGATCTCACAACCGGATCGCCTCAGGGGCCCAAGCAGCCCGAAGGTGGTTGTGCCCAGTCTGCACCACGGCAGCGGCAGGCACGATCCCAAAAGGTAAGGAGATCCTGCTGACGCCCTTGGCCAGCATCCCGCGGCGAGAATTGATCGTTTGGGAGGACAAGGACCTTCGGATGACCTTGGCCCATGCACTGGCCGAGAGCGCGACCGGCAACACCGTCGGCTTGGGCGACTTCACGCAATTCGCCGACGACGTCGATGAGGACTGACCGGTCGGTGTCCGGCGAATACCGGCTGCAATTCACTCCCACTGCCAGGAAGACGCTCGAACATCTTTCCTCCCAGCCGCAGTACGAGAAGCAACTTCGGCAGGTCCGAAGAGCATTGGGAAGATTGCAGGGCGATCCTCGCCACCCCGGCCTGCATTCGCACGAGCATTCTTCGCTCCACGGGGCCAACGGCGAGGACGTGTGGGACTCCTCCAGCGAGAACCACGTTCCCGCCGCCTGGCGCCCCTTCTGGCACTACGGCCCGACCGAAAACGTCATCACAATTCTCATGATCACGCCTCGTCCCTAGGACGACAGCGACACTTCGTTACTGATCATTTCTCGTTCGCTGTTGCCGTTGGTAGCGACAGGTGCGGGCGAGGGTCGGGGCACTGCCCTGCCTGGCAGGGTGGCGTGAGGTGGTCGCGTAGGACGACCAGGACCGATCCCTCCCACCGGGGCCGGGACCGGGGGTGGTCCACAGGCCGGGACCGGACGCCGTTCTTGACCCGCCAGACCAGGTCGGCGCCGGTGTCTGCGGCGGCACGCCCACGGTTCATCGAGAAGAAATTCCCCCAGGCGAAGGAGCAACAGCGCAAACAACGATCGCTACTTCATGACCGGTGGGCAAATGGTCGAGTGAGCCAGAGCCACAAACGGTTCGGGCATCGATGTCATTCTCCTTCAAGGAGGAGAGGCCATGCGAGCGGTCAGGAACGTCGCCGACGCCATCCCCAGTGTCCGATCGGCCTTCAATGGCGACGTCGAGGTACTGCTCGACCTCGGTAGCCTCGAACGACGCGACGACGCGATGCTCAGAGATCAGGGGGCGACTGGCTACATCTTGAGACACGAGAGCCTGGGATCCCGCCTGCGGTGCCTGGAGGACTTACTGGAGTTGGGTTATCGAGTTGATACGGGTATCATATCTGGACTACCTGAACAGAGCGCGGACAGCATCGTCAGGGATGTGCTGCTGGTGAGTGAGCTGGGAGTCCACATGTACAGTGTCAGCCCCTTCATGCCTGCCAGCAACACCCCGCTTGCGGGAGAAAGAGCCGGAGACGTCGACCTTGCCCTCAACAGCATTTCCGTGCTGCGGCTGTGCTACCCACACCTGCTGATTCCTTCGGTGAGCGCACTTGAACGGACGAGCGAAGGTGGGCAGGCCCGAGGTCTGGCGGCGGGCGCGAATGTGATGACCATCAACTTCACGAGGACCGCCGACAGGAAACGGTACCTGATCTATGGGGATGAGAGATTTGTCGTAAATCGTAGCCATGTGGACGGCATCCTGGACCAACTCGGGATGAAACCGCGGACGGCAGCGTTCCGCCAGACGTGCGCTCTACCGTCCGGCGACTGTGCCGCTTCAGCGACGCGTCCGTGATGGGTTTCGCTCGAGGATGGCTCGACGACGTGTCGATACGCAACCTTCGCGGCCGGCAGGAGAAGCACTTGGCCGTCGGGTTGGTGATCTTGTCCCTGGGGACGGGTTTGTCGTCTTCGATGCTGTCCCTGTATCTCCTCCGACATGCAGGCGTCTCTGCCACCGCACTAGGTGTGGCGTGGAGCGTTGCGGCCATGCTCGGCATCGCATCCGGACCTGTCATGGGTCATCTCGCTGACCGGCTCGATGGGTACCTGCTCTACGCCGTCCTGGTTTGGATCATGTGCGTGGCGACCGCGAGTCTGACCATCGCCCCGGCGTTCGTCGCCCTCATGCTCATCAGCGTGCTCATGGCGTGTGGGCGAGGAAGTGCAGCAGTTCTCGCAGCGCTCATAGGCAGGGCGGTCAGCGAGGACCGACGGGTCTTCTACAGAGCCGTCGCCAAGTCGTGGGCCAACGCCGCGACCGTCATCGGCCTTGGTCTCGGCGCCCTCGTCCTGGCCCTGGGATCGAAGGCTGCCTTCCAGATCGGCTTTCTTGCGGAAGCTGCAACGCTCTTCGTGGCGGGTCTGCTTGTGCGATCCGCCTCAGTGGGGGCTCCGGCTCGCCAGTCCAGCCCCAGTTCGAACCTGCAGGTGGGCGCGTCCCTCTCTAGGTTCGCAGTACTGAAGGATCGAGGCTTCGTCGCGCTGACCCTCACGAACAGTGTGCTGATGCTGTACGTCTCGCTGCTGACGTTGGCGCTACCGCTCTGGATCTCGTCCCGGATGCAGGCGCCCCTGTGGCTCACGTCCGTTGCCATGGTAATCAACACTGTCGGTGTGCTGCTGCTGCAGATCCCAGCTTCGCGTAAGGTCACCGACGTGCGCTCAGCCGCGATTATGGGCCGCCGCGGTGGATTGCTCTTCGCACTCTCAGTGGCAATGTTCCCGATCGCGCTCCTGAACGACCACCTCGCCGCGCAGATCGCGTGCGTTGGAGTTCTGGCGCTCTTCCTGGTGGCAGGGGAGGTGCTCTACTCGGCAGCGTCCTGGGAACTGGTCTACGGCCTGGCGCCAGATTCGGCGCTCGGCCAGTACCAGGGAGTATTCAGCGCAGGACTGGACGTGAGCCTGATGGTCGCGCCGATACTCTTCACTGGTCTCGTCGCGGCACAAAGCATGACGGGATGGGCGGTTGTAGCGTTGGCATTTGCTGGTGCTGCCAGCCTGATCACGCCGATCGCCAACCGCCTGTATCTGTCGCGCCAGGTAGCGGCAGCCTCCGTATCGCGGCAGGCACTGTAGTGGCAGAGGTCGAGTCGCCCCGTCGCGATTCCATTTCCCATGACAACGTCGCAGAGCGAGACAGGGGATCATGCTCACTACGTACTGAAGATGTCCTTGTACCGCTGCCGCTCCTGCATTCCCACGGTTGGGGCTTTGCCTTGAGCGCCTTGCTGTCCGGGGCGGCCGTTACCGTCATGTCGGCGCCTTTGCCCGGGCTGTGGCTGACCTCCCAGGACGTTCGAATGGCCGCCTACGAGTCGCCATGGTCGGTGCAAGCAAAGTCAGCGCGAAGCTTGTCACTCATGTTCTGCATTTGCGCCGAGGCACCGCTGGACCTACGAGGCAAGGTCGATCGTGACGCCCTCGCCTCTCTGCCGAAATTCTGAGGTGGAGCACATGGATAGTACTGGAGCCGGGTCGTACGAGCACCTTGTTGCCAAGGCTCTTTCGGAAGCCCTGTTGAAG
>JAUPKM010000413.1 GCA_030837445.1 Actinomycetota bacterium | reverse complement strand
TGCCCGTCCATGACCTCCTCGACGAAGTAGTCGGCGTCGATGCGCTTGCCCTGCAGGCGGCCCTGCATGTCGGTGATGGCAACCGACACCGTGTCGATCAGGCCGCTGGCGACCTCCTGGCGCACGATCGCGGGCGTGAGCGGTTCGGGCCTGGCCATGGGGGCTCCTTCATGTCGGTGAGGCGCCCGCGGGGCGCACCGCCATTCAAGCGCAACGACGCCTCCTGCGAGCGGTCTTGCAGCGCCATCCGCGAAACAGGGCGCCGGGCGTCTCGCGGGGGCCTACGCTGCCGGATCGTGGACGATCTCCTGGCCGGCCTGCCGGCGCACGACGCGGAGCGTCTTCGACTCGTCACGTCGCTTGCCACGGCGACGAGGGTGGTCGTCCTCGACGGCGGAATCACGAATCGCAACTACCGGGTCTGCACTCCGACACGGGACTACGTGGTGCGGCTGTCCGACCCGGAGTCCTCGCTCCTCTCGATCGACCGCGACAACGAGTACCTGAACTCCATGGCCGCGGCCATGTCGGGGGCGGGCGCACCGGTCGCCCAGTTCGTCCCCGGTGCCGGAGTGCTCGTGGTCGAGTGGATCGAGGGGAGGACGTTCACTCCGCAGGACGTCGCCGACCCGCGGAACCTCCCGCGCATCGCGGACGCCTGTCGCGTCCTGCACTCGGGGCCGGCGTTCGCGAGCGACTTCGACATGTTCGAGCTCCAGCGGCGCTACCTCGACATCGTGCGTGAGCGCGGCTACCGGCTGCCGCCGCGATACGACGAGTTCGAGCCGCAGGTGGCCCGCATGCGGCGCGCGATGTCGGTGCTGCCGGAGCCCACGGTGCCGTGCAACAACGACCTGCTGGCGGCCAACATCATCGACGACGGCAGCCGGCTGTGGCTGATCGACTACGAGTACTCGGGCAACAACGAGGCCAGCTTCGAGCTGGGCAACATCTGGAGCGAGTCGACGCTCGATGACGACCTGCTCGAGCCGCTCGTGACCAGCTACTGGGGCGCGCCCTCCTCGGCCAAGGTGGCACGGGCCCGACTGTGGGCCCTGATCTCCAAGTACGGATGGACGCTGTGGGCGGCGATCCAGCAGGAGATGAGCCCTCTCGACTTCGACTACTGGACGTGGGGCATGGAGAAGTACGAGCGCGCCGTCGAGGAGTTCGACGGACCCGACTTGGCGGTCTGGCTCGACGACGCGGCCCGATCCTGATCCATCAGGGCGCCTGCGGGCTCCTGCAACGAGGCCGTGTCGCCCCGCGTGTCGTACTTCGCAATTCGCCCATCGCGAGCACACTGCGCCTATCAGTGTCCGCCTGTCAGAGATCGACGACACGGTCGGGCTTTGACCGCGCACTGAGGAGGGCAGCGGTGTCAGATCAGAAATCCATGAACGCCGACGAGAGGCAACTGGCGGATCTCGGCTACAAGCAGGAGCTCAACAGGTCCTGGAGCGGATTCTCCAACTTCGCCATCTCGTTCTCGATCATCTCGATCCTGGCGGGGTGCTTCACGACGTTCTACTTCGGCTGGAACAACGGCGGGCCCATCGCCATCTCGCTGGGCTGGCCGGTCATCGCAGCCATCATCCTGGTCATCGGCTTCTGCATGTCCGAGCTGGTGTCGGCGTACCCGACGTCGGGCGGCATCTACTGGTGGGCGAGCAAGCTGGGCGGCATCAAGGCCGGCTACTACACCGGATGGCTCAACCTCATCGGACTCATCGCCATCGTGGCCTCTGTCGCCTACGGCGCAGCCACCTTCTTCGACTTCGCGCTGTCGCGGTTCAGTGAGTCGTGGGCGGCCGGCTACTCGCTCGAGCGGGTCTTCTTCATCTTCCTCGGCATTCTCATCCTGACCACGCTGGCCAACATCTTCTCCAGCCACCTGCTGGCGCTGGTCAACAACATCTCGGTGTGGTGGCATGTCATCGGGGCATCCGTCGTCGTCATCATCCTGGTGTTCTTCCTCAAGGAGGGAGCAACGCACTGGGGCGTCAGCGACGTCTTCACCGGCACGGTGAACAACACCGGCGGACTGTACGGCGGCGAGGTCAGCGGTCCGGGATTCTGGTTCTACGTGCTCCCGCTGGGCTTCCTGCTCACGCAGTACACGATCACCGGCTACGACGCCTCCGCCCATCTCTCCGAGGAGACCCAGGGCGCGGCCAACTCGGCCGCCAAGGGCATCTGGCGCTCGATCTTCTACTCAGCGATCGGCGGCTGGGTGCTGCTGCTGGTCTTCCTGTTCGCCGTGCAGGACCCGGTCGCCGTCTCGGCGGGCGGCGGCGGCGTGCAGGTGATCTTCGACCAGGCGCTGACCCCGCAGATGTCGGGCACCGTGCTCCTCATCGCCACGATCGGCCAGCTGTTCTGCACGACGGCCTGTCTCACGTCGGCGTCGCGCATGCTGTTCGCGTTCAGCCGTGACGGGGCCGTCCCCGGCGCGCGGGTGTGGGCCAAGCTGAACAAGGCCAAGACCCCCGTCTACTCGGTGATCGCGGTATCGGTGACGGGCCTCATCCTCACGCTTCCGGCGCTGTGGAAGGTCAACATCGGCACGCCCGAGGAGCCCATCTACACGGTGACGGCGTTCTTCGCCATCGTGTCGATCGGTGTCATCGGGCTCTACCTCGCGTTCGCCATTCCGATCTACTACCGCTGGAAGGCGGGAGACTCGTTCAAGCAGGGCTCCTGGAACCTCGGCAACAAGTGGAAGTGGATGGCGCCGCTCGCGGTGCTCGAGATCCTCATCACCTCGGTGTACTTCATCCTGCCGCTGTACCCGGCCGGAGCGCCCGCGTTCATGCGCAATTTCCTCGGGGCACCAAGCGCCGAGGAGGTGCCGTTCGACTGGAAGTTCGTGAACTACGCACCGATCGTCCTCGGCATCATCTTCATCCTGCTGTGGATCGGCTGGCACGTGTCGGCCAAGAAGTGGTTCACCGGGCCGAAGATCACCGTCGACCTGCCCGAGGGCGTGTCGTCGGCCGACGAGATCGCGCTCGAGCACGAGCACAAGGGATTCCACCAGCCGCCCGGAACCTGAGGCGGCTAGCAGTCACGAGGAGGGGCGGGCGCCCAGGCGCCCGCCCCTCCTGCTGTCCTCACGGTCCCGGAGGGGCCCGGGTCAGGTGCGGATGCGTGCCGAGGCGGGGTCGTAGAGGGCGCCCAGCTGGACGCGGGTCGGGACGATGCGCCCACTGACGTTGATGCTCCAGTCGCCGCTCTCCAGGTAGTCCTTCGTGACGTTCTCGCCGTCGCCGCGCCACACGTAGGCGAGGCCGACGCAGGCGCCCGTGGTGGTGGCGTAGGCGGCCGACGTCACCTGCCCGGTTCCGGAGCCGTCGCGCAGGAGCAGCTCCCCGCCCCACATCATCGCCTCCGGGTCGGCAAGCACGAACGACACGAGGCGTCGCCTCACGCCGTTCTCCTTGGCGGCCTCGACGGCCTCCCGTCCGACGAAGGGGATGTCCGTACGCAGCTTCGTGGCGAACGTCAGGCCGGCCTCGACCGGGTTGTAGTCGGGCGTGAGCTCGGCCCCGAATGCGCGGTAGCCCTTCTCAAGCCGCAGCGCGTTGATCGCGTAGTAGCCCGCGTTGGCGAGCCCCCACTGCCTCCCGGCCTCCTGCAGCATCCCGAAGACGCCGACCGCGAACTCGGCGGGCACGTAGAGCTCCCAGCCGAGCTCCCCGACGTAGGTGATGCGCGTCGCCCGCACCGTGGAGTACCCGAGATCGACCTCCTGGCTCGTCCCGAACGGGAATGCCTCGTTGCTGAAGTCGGCGCGGGAGAGGGACTGCAGGAGGTCACGGGAGGACGGGCCCATGACGCCGAGCACCGCGAGCGCGCTCGTCACATCCGTGACGCTGACGTGCTGGTCGGGGGCGAGGTGGCGCAGGATCCAGTCGCGGTCGCGCACGGCGGATGCCGAGCTCGTGACCCAGAGGTACTCGTCATGCGCGAGCCGCGTGAGCGTGACGTCGGCCTCGTAGGTGCCCCGCGCGTTGAGAACGCCGGTGTAGACCGTGCGTCCCACCGGTACCGCCACGTCGTTGGTGCACAGCCACTGGAGCGCGGCCTCGGCATCGCGGCCCTGCACGAGCAGCTTGCCGAACGAGGTCTGGTCGTAGAGCGCGACCGCCTCGCGGGTGGCGCGCTGCTCGGCGTCGACCCAGGGGATCCAGTTCTGCCGGCCCCAGGAGTACTCGATGACGGGGGCGACACCCGGGGGAGCGAAGAAGTTGGGACGCTCCCATCCCATCCGCGACCCGAACGATGCTCCCGCGCCCTCGACGAGGTGGTGGACGGGCGAGCGGCGGAACGGGCGCGCCGCCTGGAACTCCCGATTCGGCCACGGCACGGCGTAGTGCAGGCCGAGGACCTCGCCCACTCGGTCGTGCAGCCACTGGTTGTTGCCGTTGAACGACGCGAAGCGCCGGATGTCGACGCTCACCAGGTCGGACGGCGGCTCGCCGCCGGCGATC
>JAUPKM010000058.1 GCA_030837445.1 Actinomycetota bacterium | reverse complement strand
GCCAGCGCTACCGGCAGAGCGGGCCAGTTGAAGAAGGACGGGTCGACGATCTTCGCTCGCGTGACACAGCCGCTCGAGTCCAATTCGACGCGGTGGGCAATGAGGCCACGCCAACCCTCCACCAATCCGAGCCCTGACCCGGCACGGCTTGGCTCGACGGCCTCCCCAGTGCCGGTGCGGCCAGCCAACCTCGCCTGAAGGTCCCCCATCAGAGCGGCTGACACGGCGATCTCGCGAACGCGCAGCTGGTACCGACCCATCACATCACCGGCCTGTTCGACGACCACCGTGAACGACTCGGGGAGTCGGATGAAGGGGTGGTCGCGACGAGCGTCGATGTCGATGCCTGACGCCCGTGCGACGTAGCCGAGCACTCCAAGCCGCTGAGCGTCGGGACCACCGAGAACCGAGGTGCCGATGAAGCGATCGCGCACCGTCGCGTTGCCCACGGTGATCGCGGCGAGCTCGACGACCTCATCAGCGACGGATGCGATGGTGGTCGCGTCGGGGAGGGATAGGAGCCTCGAGGATCCGACGGTGATCGCACCGCGGAGGAGTCGGTGGCCGGTGGTGGCCTTGTTCAGCCGCAGGAGTGACTCGCGAAGGCGCAGTGCGTGCGCGTTGATCAGGCCGTAGCCGACATCGTTCGCGAGGGCACCGATGTCGGCGACGTGATTGTGCATCCGCTCCAGCTCGAGAAGTGTGGCCCGGACCAGCCGATCCTCCTCGCTCACGTCGATGCCGGCGGCCTCCTCGACGGCCATGACGAAGGCGAGGGAGTGCCCGACGGCAGTGTCTCCGCTGACGCGCTCAGCGATGGCGATCGCATCAGCGGGCGACTTGCCCTCGAGCAGTCGCTCGACACCACGGTGCACGAACCAGAGCCGTGACTTCATCCGCAGGATGGTTTCTCCCACGACGGAGAATCGGAAGTGGCCCGGCTCGATGAGTCCCGCGTGCACCGGACCGACCGGTATCTCGTAGACGCCGTCGCCCTCGACCTCGAGGAAGGGAAAGGAACCGATGTCCGGCTCGAAGGACGGGGCGGTCGTGGCGCTGCGCAGCATCGGGTACCAGCCGGTCGGCCAGTGGGCGTGGCGGACCAGCCGTCGGGGAAGGGGGTGGCCAACCGGCGTGATTCCGTAAAGGTCTCGAATCTCCCGTTCGAACCGTCCCACCGAATAGTCCAGCAGCGCCAGGCTGGGGATCCGTGGATCCTCGGGGGACACGTGAAGGGTCAGTTCGACTCGCCGGTTGTCGACGGGGCGAAGCAGGACGTAGACGACCCGGAACTCGTCGGCGTCCTCGTGGCACGCCACGAGGCCGAGACGAAACCCACCCAGAAGGTAGGCGGAGAAGAGCGTGGCAAGGGCGCTGGCGGTCACGGTTCGCGACTCTCGTTGCGGTGTGGTTGTCATGGTCCTCCTCCCAGCGTTGCGGCCGCCTGCGAGACCAAGTCGGCGAACGGACCGGCCACGAAGCCGACGACCGCTGTTGCACCCAAGGCGATCGCGAGCGGCAGTCGGGGGCCGTGCCACGAGTGGTCTATGGGGCCCGCTCCGGCAGTCGCGGAGTCACTGCCGAACACCATGTCGGAGGTATGTCGGGCGAGTCCGATGAAGGCGATGAGCAGGAGCCCGATCGCGACAGCCATGACCCAGCCCATGCCTCGCTGGAAGCCCGCGATGACGATGGCGACTTCAGTGAAGAACAGTGCGAATGGCGGCATGCCGAGGAGGGCAGCCATCGCGGCCAGGAAGGGCACCGCGATGCCGGAGCGTCGAGCGAGAAGGGACCGCAGGTTCGTGATCTGCGTCGTGCCTTCCACTGACAGGATGCGCCCCGACACGACGAATATGCTCGACTTCGCCAACCCGTGCCCGAGCATGTGGAGGAGCGCGGCACCAATCGCCAGTGGGCCGCCGATCGCGGCTGCAAGGGCGATGATGCCCATGTGCTCGATGCTCGAGTAGGCGAGCAGCCGCTTGACGTCGCGCTGTCGCAGGATCAGCGCTGCCGCCTCGGCGATCGAGAGCAGGCCGCCGGCAACGAGGAGGCCGCGCATGAGGTCAGGTCCGATCACGGCGTCTGTGATCGCCTGGACGCGCAGGATGCCGTAGAAGGCCACGGACAGCAGGACTCCGGACATGAGCCCGGACACGGCAGCAGGTGCCTGACTGTGTGCGTCGGGAAGCCAGCTGTGCATGGGTGCCAGTCCGGCCTTCGTTGCGAATCCGAGCAGGGTGAGACCGGCAGCCATCCTGACCAGTCCCGGGTCGAGGCCGATATCCGCTGTGGCGAGCACGTTCCACGACAATGTCGGCTGTCCGGCGGCGACCGTCGCTGCGTAGAGCAGGACGACCCCGAGCAGCGCAATGGCCACGCCGACGGAGCCGAGCACGACGTACTTCCATGCGGCTTCCAGGGACTGACGGGTGCGGTAGTGCCCCACGAGAAAGGCCGTCGTGATGGTCGTGGCCTCGAGGGCGACCCACAGGATGCCCAGATTGTCGGCAAGCACGGCGAGCGACATGGCGAACAGGAACGCTACGACGAGCGTGGGGTAGGTGATCGCCTGGGCGGGTGTCGTCCCGCGTGGCGCGAGGCTGCCCCATGTTGCCGTCAGGGCCACAGCTCCCACGACGCTGAGCATGAAGGCGGTCAGTGCGTCCGCTCTCAGTAGTCCGTCGAAAGCCGTTAGGGAGGGCCCCGACAGCACTTGCGATGAGATGGCGACGCCACTGGCGAGAACGACCAGGGCGGCAAGCACACCGGCGAATCTGTTCAGCCACGAGCGCCTAGCAAGCGCTGTGGCCGTGCCGAGCACGAGGCACGTCACCAGGGGGGCGATCAGCAATGCGCTCATCAGTCGTGCAACTCCGTCAGGTCATCGAGGTCCGCGGCGCCGTACTCGTCCCGGATCCGTCCGGTCAGGACATAGAGAATGAGAATCACCAGGAGCACGTCGAGGAAGACCCCGAGTTCGACGATGATCGGAACACCACCCGAGGAAAGGTAGGCGACAGTCGCGGTCCCATTGTCGATGACGAGGAAGCCGATCAGCTGCGCGATCGCGTGCCGTCCGGTCACCAGCAGCAGGAATCCATACAGAACCAGGGCGATGCCGACAGGGATCGCCTGGATGGTGGGGCCTGTGCCCAGCGCCGCAAGAGGCGTACTCACCGCGTAGGCGAGGGCCGTGAGCGCTGCCATGGCGATCAAAGACGTGGCGGTGTTGATGAGTGGCGCACCGCCGAACTCCCCCCGGCCGCTTCGCGCCAGAGCCCACGGAAGCGCAATGGCCTTGAAGGCGAGCACGAGAACAGCGACGGCGATCAGCTCGGGGCTTCCGGCCTCAATGCCGATGACAGCCACCAGGCCGGCCAGCGCGATCCCTTGCAGGGCAAGCAGTGGAAGCGCGGTGACCTGCGCCCGGCGCCACACCAGCAGCACGGCGGACAGCAGCAGAACGGCTGCACAGATGCCGATCGCTTGGGCGAAGACGTCAGGGGCCATGGTCAGGCCTGAACAGTGAGGTAGGAGGCGGTCACGGCAAGGAGTGCCAGCACGAACGAGCCGGCCAGGAGTTCAGGGACGCGGAAGAGTCGAAGCTTGGCGAGGAACACCTCGACGGCGGCGAGTCCTGCCCCGAGCAGTGCAAGCTTCACAGTCAAGGCGAGGAGGCCGATGGCAACTGTCACCGGACTCAAGACGACGGCCAGTCCCCACGGCACGGCGAGGCTGCCGACGAGGCCGAGGAGGGCTCCCAGCCGGAGCCAGGAGCCCAACTCAAGCCACGCCAGGTCTCGACCCGAGCTCTCGAGAATCATGGCTTCGTGCACCATGGTCAGTTCCAGATGCGTGGCGGGATTGTCCACGGGCATTCGGCTGGTCTCCGCGATGACGGCGACGGCTAGGGCCACCAGCGCGAGCAGGCTCACGGGGGCGGCGACGCTGGCTGGTGACTCGATACGCGAGTTCACAATCTGTGACAGTGCTGATGAGCCGATCGGCACCGACAGGGCATAGATCGCGACGAGGACTGTTGGTTCAACCAGGGCGGCGATGGTCATGTGCCGGCTGGATCCCATCCCGCCGAACGCGGACCCCGCATCGAGGCCGACGAGGGCCAGGGCCACGGTGCCGACGAGCAGGATTCCGACGACCACGAACAGGTCGTCGGGAATCAAGGGGAACGCGACGGTGCCGACCAACGGGATCAATGCGCACAGCGCGAGGCTCGTTGTCACGAGCACGATGGGTCCTGTTGCCTGCACCCAGCTGATCCCGGGGGCCCGAAGGCTCTCCTTCCTGAAGAGCTTGCGGAGGTCGCGCCACGGCTGCAGAACGCCTGCTCCCGCACGCCCTTCGAGGCGACTGCGCACCTGACGCATGAGGCCGATGAGCAGGGGGGTGAGGACGACCATCGCCGCTATCTGGACCATGGCGAGGACGACCGGCTCGATACTCATAGCGAGACCACCAGCAGGACAATCAGAAATGCTATGAACGAGTAGGCGAGATAGAAGTGGATCTTCCCGTTCTGCAGCCTGCGCGCCGCTCCTCCGAAGCCCTGAGCGAGGCCGATGACTGGCGCATACAGACGACTCTCGAACACGTCGGAGAGCTTCTGCCGGAATTGCACTCGCTCGACGAGGTAGCGCGCCTCGGTCGAATGGGTGACGATCACGTCGCGTTCCGGACGCAGGGAGTCATCGAAGATCCGCGACAACGGCTCCGCGTAGGAGGTGGCGGTGTACTGCATGCGGGGACTGACCCGAACGCCCCCGCATCCCCACGCGAGATCGACGGCCCGTCGCGGCCTCCGACGGGCGACCATCACAGTGACGGCGATCACTGGCAGGGCAATCGCAGACACCATCACGGCCAGCCACGCTGGGTCGAGCACCGCGTCGGCGGCCGACAGCTCTATGCCGCCCAGCCCGACCGCATGGATGCCCGCCAGACCGCCGGCCAGCGTCGCAGCGTGCCCGGTGAGGCCGGGGATCAGCCCGAGGCCCACGACGAGCGCTGCACCCGCCACGAGAGCGACGCGCATGGTGAACGACCCCTCCGTCGCGTGGGCGGCGCCATCGCTGCGGGGGCGTGCCAGGAATGCGATTCCGTAGGCCTTGACGAACGTCATCAGAGCCAAGCCGGCGGTGAGAGCAACCGCTCCGACGGCGATCGGCATAACGATTGCCAGAATCCGGTTGGTCGATCCCGCACCGTGGATCAACGACTGCAGCAGGACCCATTCGGCCACGAAGCCGGCGGTCAACGGCAGGGCAGCCGCGCCCAGTGCTGCGATGCCGAAGGTGATCGACGTGACCGGCATGCGCGCGCCGAGGCCGCCAAGTCGGTCAAGATCACGTTCACCCGTCGCCTTCAGGATGGCACCCGCACCAAGGAACAGCGTGGTCTTGAAGGCAGCGTGCGCCAGCACGAGGAGCAGGCATGCCGCAAGCGCGACGTCGGCGATCCCCGCCGTGCCGTACGCCTTCAACAGGGTGGCCGCGCCGATGGCCATGAACATGAGGCCGATGTTCTCGGTCGTGGAGTACGCCAGGAGCCGCTTCAGGTCGCTGGCCACGGAGGCCTGAAGGATGCCGTAGACGGCGGACACCATTCCCAAGGCGAGGATGAGCAGGCCCCGCCACGAGTCACCGCTGACGAGGAACTGCGTGGAGACCAGGAAGACCCCGTAGACACCGAGTTTGACCATGGCCGCGCTCATGAGGGCCGATACATGGCTGGGGGCTTCGGGATGTGCCCTTGGCAGCCAGACATGCAGCGGGACGACTCCCGCCTTGGCGGCGAACCCCAGCACGAGGCAGACGAACGCCACGTTGGAGGCGGTGGAGTTCCATGCCGTGATGCTGAAGGCGCTGAATGAGGTGCTGCCGGCCTCGGCGGTCAGGATCGCGAAGCCGCTCAGGAGGAGGAAGAAGCTCAGTTGTGTCATCGAGGCGTACCAGAGGGCAGCGGTCCTGACGGCTGGACGGCGCGCATGCTCCGTGAGGACGAGAACCGTCGATGCCACCGCCATCAGCTCCCAGAAGAGCAGGAAAGATACGACGTCTGCGCTGGCCGGCACCAGTTGCATGGAAACGACGAAAAGCGCGAGGGACATCCACGATGTCCGCGATTCGGACGGTCCGTGGACGTAGCCAATGGCGTAGACGCCAGCGACGATGGCGACGGCTCCGATGACCAGCATGAAGAATCCCCCCAGTGGCGTGGGGGCAAGCGTGAGTGGATCCAATGGCAGAGCTGTAGGCAGGGAGATGCTGCCGTGACTCCCGGTCAGAGCCAGCCAGCCGGTCGCGACTCCGACAAGCCCGGTGGCGGCGACGCCGAGGCCCGCAGCGAGCGACCGATGCGTGGAGGGCATCGCCATGGAGAGAAGGATCGTGGCCGCAGCCACGATGAGCTGGGCGGCCAGGCCCACCCCGATCACGTCCCGGTGACCGATCGCAGGGCGCGGATGATGTCCTCGGGTTCTGGCGGGCACCCAGGGACCGTCAGGGCGACGTCGGTGACGTCGCTGACGGATCCGACGACCCCGTAGGCCTCCGCGAAGACTCCACAATTGCGCGCGCAGTCGCCGAGGGCGATGACGACACGTGGGCGGGGAGTGGCATCGATGGTACGGAGCAGCGGTTCGAGCATGTTGCGGGTGACGGCTCCCGTGACGAGGATGGCGTCAGCATGACGAGGGGAGGCCACCAGTCGGGCTCCGTAGCGTTCGGCGTCGTATACCGGGCCGAAGGACTGGGCGATCTCGATCTCACAGCCGTTGCATGACCCGGCATCGACGTGACGGATCTGTACGGTTCCCGCCAGTTCGTTGGGGCGATCGGGTATCGGATCGGGCTTCGGGGGTGCGGGCTCCGCGATACGACCCGTCGATCGGATCAGTCGCAGGGCTCGGCGGAGTGTCACGTCTTCTCCTTCTGCGCGCCAGTGACGAATCCCGCCGCCAGGCTCCGCGCCGCAGATCCGGCGATGGAGGTGCGAACAACATCAGCCACGGTCACGTCGTCAACGGCTGGATCGAAGACCGCTGTGCGGCCGGCACCCGAGTGCTTGGCGCGGTACAGGGCCGCGTCGGCGTGCCGGATGATCGCTTCTGGGGGTTGTCCGGGCTCAGCGATCGCGATACCGATACCGACGGTGACTCGCACGCACTGCCCGTCGATGCTCACGGGCACGGCGAAGCCGTCCTGGATCTTCGAGGCAACGCCCTCGGCCGCGGCTGCTGAGTCGATGGCGGGGAGCAGGACGAGGAACTCGTCACCTCCCAGCCGAGCCACGACATCGGTATGGCGGACCCGCTCAGTCATGCGCTCCGCAACAGCGATGAGCAACTGGTCTCCGGCGGCGTGGCCGAGGGTGTCGTTGACCGCTTTCAGGCCGTCGACGTCCACGAAGAGGACCGCCAGGCGTGCGTCGTCGAGCGGCAGGCGTTCGAGGGCACGAGTGGTTAGCAAGAGGAACTCTCGCCGGTTCGCGACCTGCGTCAGGGAATCGTGACTCGCGAGGTACGCCAGTTGCTCGCGAGTCTCGCCCAGATGGGAGACCACGGCTGCGCCTGGGGCGTTCCGGATGACGATGATCTCTCCGGATGGGCACTCGCCTTCGGCCTCCGGTCCATGGGTGGTCGCCGAAAGGTATCGGTAGCCGCCCTGCGCCGTGCGGTAGCGAGCCTGAAACGGCCCTGGCATTCTGGATTCCCCAGACTCGTCGCTGGTCACTTGCTCAGGTGGCTGGTCTTCACCATGCACGAAGTCGGACCAGCTCTGGCCCAGGACCTCCGCGGGGCTCCAGCCCAACAGGTCTGTCACCGAGGGCGAGACCGCCACGACCACGCCATGTTCATCCGTTCGCACCACGACCGCACCGGAGTCGTCGGCCAGGGCGCGATAGAGACGGCGCAGATTTCGCAGTTCGTGGGCGGTCGAGTGGGCATCGGTCACGTCGCGCCACGTCACTCGAACGCCTCGACGGTCGCCCATAGCGCGAAGCGAGTAGCGGCGCTCGGGATCGTGCGGCGTGAACCCGGGGAACGGGATGTCGTCGATCGACAGCGGTCGGCCCGTTCGCGCGACGCCGGCAAGGAGCTGCACCATCGAGGTCTTGCGAGGGAGCACGTCAGTGAGTCGTCCCCCCACGACCCGCTCGCGCACGGCCACTGCACTGCGTCGGGCAGGCTCGTTGGCCTCGGCGACCACGAAGTCGACGATCGTGCCGTCGAGGTTCACAACGGGTGTCAGCAGGACATAGGGATCCATGAGCACGTCGACGACGCTCTGCGCGGATCCCGACGCCGGGCCAGCGTACGGCCCGGTCGATGAGGTGGGAGGGCGGCGGCTGCGGATGCGGCGAGGATTGGCGGTCATGATCCCTACTCGATGGGAACGTCGGGCATCGCCGTCCACAGCTCACGCATGTGGAGGTAGGTGCGGTCGGGCAGCGCGAGGAGTGCGCGAAGGACGGCGTCGTTGCCGCCCGTCTCCTGTGCTCGCAGGATCATGTCGGCCTTCGACGCCGCGCCTGTCGCCGCAAACGCGCCAGCCACGTGGCCGGCGATGATCGTGCGGGTGATCGAGCTGTTCATGCGCTACTTCCCTGGTGTCGGGGGATCTGCCGAGCAGGCGGCCGGGCTCGCGGGTTCCATACCTGAACCGTGTTGTTGATGCGGCCGAGTCCGGTGATGGCACAGCTGACCACGTCGCGATCCTGGAGGAAGCGCGGTGGTTGGAGGCTGGCGCCTCGCCCTGGCGGGCTGCCGGTGAGGACGACGTCACCGGGGTCGAGACTCATGCTTCGGGTGATGCCGCGCAGCAGCGCAGGAATATCACGCACCATGGTTCCCAGATGCGCATCCTGGCGCTTGAGCCCGTTGACATGAGTGGTGATGGCTCGATCCTCGAGTGGCGCGAGGCGATCGGTATGCAGGGTGATCCATGGCCCCACCGCGAGGAACGCGTCGACGCCGTGGACCTCGTCGCCATCGGCGAGCCCGTCGGCGAGGCCGTGGGCCGACAGCTCGTTCGCGACCGTGTAGCCGAAGACCGCCTGCATGGGGTCGTCAGGAGAACTGCCCACGGGGATGTGGTCAGCGATGACGAGGGCCAGTTCAACGGCGTAGTCGAGAAGCGGCGTCACGTCGGATCGTGCGGCGATGGGAGACCTCGGGCCGACAATGGCCGTGGGGAACCGCATGGTGGGAGTGAGTTCTGTCGCGGCGAGCGCCCTGGCTTGGGGGCCGAACGTGGCGTAGTTCGCGTCCACCCCGACGATCTTGCCCGGGTGGACGACCGGGGCCACGAGGTCGGAGGGATCGATGACGCGTCCACGGCGCGTCAGGGGCCAGTTCTGGGCCAGTGATCGGTAGGCGTGGATCGCATCGGCCAAGGTGGTGATGTCCTGGCCTTCGAACTCGTCGAGATCGGTCCAGGTGCGCTGGTCGGCCGTCACGACCCATTGGTGCTCGTGCTCATGCAGGAGGCGGGCGAGGGCGATCACGACAGGCCGCTCATGGAGTCGCTGTCGTCGGACCGTGGGTCTTGCGCACGTGGTCGCGAGCGTGAGCGATGGCCTCCGGGGTATGGATGAAGATATGACGCTCGTGAGCCAGGTGGTCGTAGATGCCGAGGGTCTGGAAGATGTTGTCGTGATCGGCCTGTATGCCGGACAGCAGGACCGTGATGCCTCGACCCTCGAGGGCCTTGATGGTGTCCCCGAGGACGGTGGCCCCGGTCGCATCGAGCGTCTGGATCCGTGACAGCCGCAGGATGACCACGCGCACATCGCTCACCTCGGCCACCTCGAGGAGGAACCGCCGCGCCGCCCCGAAGAACAGCGGCCCGTCAAGGCGGTAGGCGATCACATGCTCGTTGAGAAGGGCCTGCTCCTCTTCGCTGTGATCGGCGATATCGAGCGGCATCTCATTGACTCGTGCTGACTTCGAGACCTGTCGCAGGGCGTACAGGGCCGCGACGACCAATCCCACGACAACTGCCGTCACGAGGTCGAGTGCAATGGTGGCAATGGCCGTTGAGACCAGGACGAGTGCATCTCCCCGGGTGGTCCGGAGCAGGGCGCGAAGACTGGAGATCTCCACCATCTGCACCACGGTGGCCAACAGGACACCTGCGAGCGCCGCCAGCGGGATGTAGGCCACCCATTTTGAAGCTGCGAGCATCACCAGCAGAAGTGCCGCGGACTGGGTGATGGCGCCAAGGCGGGATCGCGCCCCACCGCGGACGTTGACGGCCGTGCGAGCGATGGCGGCGGTCGCGGGCACGCCTCCGAAGATGGGCGCAGCCAGGTTGGCCATGCCCTGGCCGAATAGCTCACGATTCGGGTCATGCCGCTCGCCGACACTCATGGCATCGGCAACAGTGGCGCACAGGAGGCTCTCCAGCGCAGCGAGGGCAGCCACAGCGACCGCTGGCACCATGAGAGTCGTCAGTTGGCCCCAGGGCACAGCGGGCATTGCCGGGCTCGGGAGACCTGTGGGGATGGCCCCAATGGTCGCCACGTCGATGCCGCCCCAGGCCGTGGCCACGGTGGCGACTGCCACGGCGACCAAGGACATCGGGAGTCCGGGTCGAAAACGCAGGGCAAGCAGCATGCTGCCGGCCACGAAGAGTGTGACGAGAAGCGGTGCCAGATCGGGTGAGGAGAGCCATTCGCGCACCGCGGTCCAGGCGACCAGAACGACCTTCTCGCCCTCGGCCTGCACGCCGAGCATCGCGGGGACCTGCTGAAGTCCGATGATCACGGCGATGCCGAGGGTGAAGCCCTCAACGACAGGCAGCGGGATGTACTGCATGTACCGACCTGCCCCCGCGAAGGCGAGGATGATGAGGAAGACGCCTGCCATCAAGCCCACAACGAGTACGCCGGACGGACCGAACTGGGCGACGATAGGAAGCAAGACGACGGTCATGGCTCCGGTCGGACCGCTCACTTGCAGGTTGCTCCCACCGAAGATCGCGGCCACGAAGCCCGCCACGATCGCGGTCACGAGTCCGGCTGCGGCACCCATGCCGGAGGCCACACCGAAGGCCAGCGCCAGGGGCAGCGCTACGAAGGCAACCGTGATACCGGCAACGATGTCGCGCTTGGGGTTACGGCGCATCGCCGTGTAGTCGCTCTTCTGGGGCAGGAGCGATCGGGTCAACGCCCAGCCCGACCGAATGAGGTCTACCGCGTGCGTGGATCCCCGGCCGGAGGGGGAGGCAAGGGAGGTCAAGACACCCGCCTCCGGCCGGAGGTAAGTTGCCGCTTGAGCCCGTCCTGGTCCTTGATCACGTCGAGCAGGATCGCGCGGGCGGCGAGCAGGAGGTCCCGGATCTCAGGGGCGGAAATGGCATAGAACACCTGACCGTCTCGACGCGATTGGGAGATCAGCCCTGTTCGACGCAGAACTGCCAGTTGGTGGGACAGATTGCTCGACTCGATCTGGATGTTGGACAGCAGTTCGTGCACGGCGTGCTCGCGCTCGCAGAGCAGTTCCAGGACCCGGATGCGTGCGGGGTGGCCGAGGGTGCGAAAGAAGTCCGCTTTGGCCTCGTACAGCGGTCTCGTCACTCTGCCTCCCAACGACTACAGTGAATTTAGCATATGAACATGTCTTCAAGTCAACCCCGCGGAAGGGGCGTGCAGTGAAGGTCGCGGTGTGCGTCAAGCAGGTTCCTGACCCGTGGATGGAGCAGTCCCTGAGATCAGACGACTACCGGCTGGACAGGGACGCGGTACCGGCGCTCATGAATGAGATCGATCTGTGTGCGGTCGAGGAGGCGCTCAGGGTTGTTGAGGCTCACGGTGGGGCGATCACCGTCGTGACCGTAGGTCCGGATCGCGCAGCCGAGGCCCTTCGTATGGCCCTGAGCATGGGTGCCCACGCGGCGCTGCACCTGGTGGGTGCCGAGTTCGTCGGCTCGGACGCCCTGTCGACGAGCTACGCGCTGGCCGAGGTACTCCGACGCGGCAACTTCGATCTCGTCTTCTTCGGGTCCCGATCAACCGATGCAGGGATGGGGGCAATTCCCTCCATGGTTGCCGAGCGGCTCGGAGTGGCGCAGTTGACTCTTGCCCAGCGGGTTGACGTGGTGGGATCCACGATCACCGTGCAGCGGGAGACGGAGTCGGGCTCCGAAACGCTTGAAGCGCAGATCCCCGCCGTTGTCAGCGTCGTCGAGGGGATCAACGAGCCTCGGTACCCATCGTTCAAGGGGATCGTTGCTGCGAAGGGCAGACACATTGAGACGATGGACGCGGCAAGCGCGGGGCTCGACGTGGCCCGCCTTGGGCACTCGGCGGCGGCGAGCAAGGTCATTGAATTCGCCAAGCGACCGACCAGGGGGGTAGGGGTCAGGGTGGACGACAACGGGGAGGGCGGCATCAAGATCGCGGACTTCCTGGCTCATCGGGGCCTCATCTAGTAGGTGAAGTACGAGAGGGCACGCGCCCGCGGCGGGCCGAGACTGAAGGGATATGCACATGAATGGACTGGGCTACACGCTCGTTGCCCGAATCGAGGTCTCCACGGCTCTGCACGCATCCGGTCGGATCATTGAGGTCGTCACCGCTGCTGGCTGCGCCATCCTCGGTCTTGACATCGTCGAGGCCGGGCACGACTCGGTCGTGCTCGATGTCACGTGCATGTCGACCAGCGACGACGACGGCTCTGGTCTGCGGGCTGCGCTGACGTCCCTTGATGGCTGCACCGTGGCCCATGTCAGCGACGCTACCTTCCTGGTGCATCTTGGGGGCAAGGTCGAAGTGACGCCAAAGGTGCCCCTCAAGACTCGCGACGATCTCGCTCGCGCCTACACGCCCGGAGTGGCACGCGTCTGCCTTGCCATCCACGAGGACCGAACAAAGGCACGGATCTTCACGATCAAGCGCAACACCGTGGCCGTTGTGACGGATGGCTCGGCAGTGCTGGGGCTCGGGGACCTCGGCCCGGAAGCGGCAATGCCAGTCATGGAGGGCAAAGCCGCCCTGTTCAAGCGCTTCGCGGACATCGATGCCTGGCCCATCGCCCTCGACACCCAGGATGTGGACGAGATCGTGCGGACTGTCGAACTCATCGCGCCCGGATTCGGGGGCATCAATCTGGAGGACATCTCCGCACCCCGTTGTTTCGAGGTCGAGCGTCGGCTGCGCCAATCCCTCAGTATCCCCGTCTTGCATGATGACCAGCACGGCACTGCCGTGGTCGTCCTGGCCGCCCTGCTCAACGCCGTCAAGGTCGTGGGCAAGCGACTGGAGGACCTGCGCGTCGTGATGACGGGAGCGGGCGCCGCAGGAGCTGCTGTCGCACGCCTGCTCACGATCGGAGGGGTGCCGGACATCATCCTGTTCGACTCCAAGGGCCCGATCTACCCAGGACGCGCGCGGCTCGACGTCGAGCGCGCGGACCTGGCTGAGCTGACGAACCCACGCAGGCACACCGGCAGCCTGGCCGACGCGATGACCGGCGCCGATGCCTTCATCGGTGTTTCCCAACCAGGGACCATCACGGCCTCCGACGTTGCCCTCATGGCTGACGGTGCCATCGTCTTCGCCCTCGCGAATCCGGAGCCTGAGATTGATCCGCTCGTCGCCGGTCAGCACGCCGCGATCGTGGCAACCGGACGGAGCGACTACCCGAACCAGATCAACAACGTCCTCGCCTTCCCAGGAATCTTCCGGGGACTGCTGGACTCGGGCACGACCCAGGTCACCGATGCCATGCTCCTGGCGGCCGCGCACGCGATCGCCGACGTCGTCCACGAGGACGCACTGTCGGCGGTGTACATCATTCCCAGCGTCTTCGACGAGTCTGTGGCGCCGGCCGTTGCCCATGCCATCAGCCAGAGTGCTGGTGACGCTGTGGACTGACGAAGGACACCTCCGCACTTCACGCAACGGGGTGGTGGCCGCTGGGGACGGTGAGGGTCACCGTGGTTCCCGTGCCCGTCCGGCTCTCCATGATCAGGATGCCGCGTAGGAGCTTCGTCCGCTCGTCCATTCCGCGCAGGCCGAGTCCTCGACTGCTGGGGTGACCGCCAGTTCGTCCGGTGGGCGCCATCCCTCGCCCGTCGTCGGAGACTGCTGCGGTGAGCGCCGCGGCTGTGAACCCGAGTCGGACCCTGGCGTGCGTCGCGTCGGCATGGCGCTCCACGTTGTTCAGTGCCTCCTGGATGATGCGGAACACCAGCAGCTCGTCGCGGCCTCCGAGCCGACGCCGACCACCCTCGACGGCGAGTTCGACGTGCAGGCCGGTGCGCTTCTGCATGTCGGCCGTCAGCCACTCCACGGCATCCACGAGGCCAAGGTCATCCAGCAGCGATGGTCGAAGGTCCTTGCAGTACCGGCGGACGTTGCCCATCGTGTCGGTCAGGATCTCCAGGGCGTCCGTCAGCCTGGCGGTGTCGGCGCTTGGATGTGTGCAGGTGCTGGAGGCCTCGACCTGGCCCCTCACCACGGCCAGGGACTGGAGGATGTCGTCGTGGAGTTCACGGGACAGGCGCTTGCGCTCCTCCTCCTGCGCTTCGGTAGCCAGTTCGATGTAGATCTCCAGGTTCTCCTTCGCCTGGGACAGCTGGACCAGGGCGTCGTTGGTGCGCGCATGGGTGCGGATGTTGTCCAGGGCGACGCTCAGCTGCTTGGCCATGGCGTTCAGGACCCGGAACTCGTCAGGGGCGATACCGTCAAGGGGCCACGAGACGCCTAGCGCACCGACCACCCGATCGTCGCACGTCAGTGGTACGACGGCCGTGTGCACGCCAACGCGGTCCGGGTCGCTCCGCTGCTCCAGGCCTGTCGCGCACGCCCTGTCTGTCAGGGACCGCTGCATCACGTCGAGGTCGTGCGGTCGGTCCGACCGACTCGCGTCGATGTGGGTCACCGTCGGCTTGTGGCCGTCCGGGAGCAGGTGGATCCAGGCGATCTGCTCCCGGTTGGGGTCGAGCTTGGCGCGGAGGGTGGCCGTGAGCACGTGATCGAGGTCGAGCGAGCTGGCGACTGCGGTAGCCGTCGCGTTCAGGCGGGACAGTCGGCGGTTCGCCTGCTCTGACGCTCGCGCGGCCTTGTGCTCCCGGTCCACGCGCAGGGCGACGATGATGGCGATCGCGAGGACGATCGTGAACTGCGTGATGATGCCGATGCGCGTGGTCCATCCGTGCATGCTGATCTCGGGAAGAGACAGCACGAGCGCCCAGAGCGCGGTGGGCACGGCGCCTCGCAGGCCGAACGCCAGGGCTGCGTACACCACGGGGATGAGGAACACGGACACGGACAGCAGGTAGAGCTCCGACTCGCCCAGCAGGACTTGTGTGTGCTCGAGCAGCAGGTGACCGATGTCGATGACGAGCACGAGCATCTGGATCACCCAGAACCGGGGATCCCGGATGGGTATCCGCAGCTGCCGGAACCAGTCAGCGACCATCGGCCAACCGAATCCAGTCGTGCCGCATTGCTTCGGTGACGGCCTCGGTCCTCGAGGTCACGCCCAGCTTCTCGAAGATGTTCCTCAGGTGCGCCTCGACGGTGCGGGTGCTGAGGAAGAGGTCCTTGGCGATGGACTTGTTGGAGGCCCCGTGCGCGGCGAGCTCCAGCACCTGGCGCTCTCGGTCGCTCAGGGGAGACGACGCCACCGTGGCCCCCGAGAGGCGGGTGAGCACCGTACGTGCCACGGATGGCGACAGCACGGACTCACCGCGGGCCACTCGGATGACGGAGTCGCGCAACTCGGCGGCCTCCACGGTCTTGAGCAGGTAGCCGCTCGCGCCGGCCTCCAGCGCGGCATGGACGTACTGGTCGTCGTCGTAGACCGAGAGGATGATGACCTCCACGTCGGGGAACTCCGCGCTGATGACGCGTGTTGCCTCGATGCCGTTCATGCCGGGCATGGAGATGTCCATGAGGACGACGTCAGGGCGGATGGCGGCGGTCATGCTGCGTGCGGTGGCGCCGTCGCCCGCCTCGCCCACGACCTCGATCGATCCGGGCTCCGTCTCCAGTCGCTCCCGCAGTCCAGCGCGGAAGATCGGATGGTCATCGACGATCAGGACGCGTACGAGGGGCAGTGAACCGCCTTGATCGTCCACGCCCCGCTCCTTGGTCTAGCCGTCCGCGATGCATGAGTCCCACGAGAGTCCCAAGTCCTCGACTGTACGCCCGCCTGAGGGTGCCCTCGGGCGCCTTTGGTCCCTCGTGGACTAGGTGGAACCACCGATGGCACCGGTGGTGATCACCGATGCGACGGCCGGCGCCTGTCGACGAGGCTCGAGGTGTCGGGGAATCCATCCGGCGGCACCACTCGAAGAACGCACTCGATGGAGGAAACAATGACCAGCCCAGCCGGCCGACGGATGGCCAGCAGAATCAACCGCGGCACTGTCGGGGGACTAGCGGTCGCCAGCCTGCTCCTCCTGTCCCTCAGCGCCTGCGGCGGAAGCAGCGACTCGACCGCCGACGCTGCGGCGACCGAAGCCGCCTCGGCGCCAGCGGCGTCCGCGGCCGCCACTGGCGAAGCCGTTGCCGCAGCGCTTGGCGCGGACGAGTGGGTCTCCAACGTCGGTGACTTCAAGGACGCTGCCGACTGGGATACCGCAGAGGTCCTGACCCTGGACGTGGCTGCGGCCATGACGCCGGCGGTGCTCGAGCTGGTCGCGGGCATGCCGTACGAGATCCAGATCACCAACAGCGGTTCCGCCGACCAGGGCATCTCCGCCGTGGACTTCTACAAGGCGTCCGCGGTCCGCAAGACTGAGTCCGGTGCGGAGATCAAGATGTACCAGTTCTCCGACATCTACGCCGCCGCCGGCAGCACTGTCTCGCTGTTCGTCGTGCCGGTCATGCCGGGCACCTACCCCCTCGTCGGTGTCGACGCCGCGGGCGCCCCTGTCGATGGGCTGACCGGATCGGTGAATGTCACCGGAGCGGTGCCGACGGCACCGGCACCCGTGATCGAACCGCTCAGCTCTCTCGGGGTGCCGGCAGGCGCTGCAGACATGATCACCGCGGCGATCCCGACCTGGGACACCGACGCCACCGCCGTCACCATCACCATGGGTGACCAGGAAGGCGCCGAGGGCACGGGCTTCTTCAAGCCCGAGAACACCGACCTCAAGGTTGGCGTGCCGGCGACGATCACCTTCACCAACGAGGGCACTGTCATGCACGTCTACGAGATCGAGGACCTCTTGAAGGCATCTGCCTCCTGGAAGGTGACGGCCTCGGATGGCTTCACCACGGGCGCGCAGATCCGTCCTGCCGATGTCGAGGCAGGTATCTCGACCAGCCTGTACCTCATCCCGATGACCGCGGGTACGTACACGCTGACCGACTCCGCGCCCGGCATGGAGACGACGACGGCGACGATCACTGTCACCGAGTAGCACGGGCATCGGCTGGTGGGGGCGGGTCGCCGCCTCCACCAGCCCCACTCGATTCAGGCAACCCACGGCAAGGATGAGGTGCACACGATGCTCGGACGCAGGAAGACAGTGGACCTGGGGCTGACGCCCGTCGGCGATGGATGCACCGACGAATGCTCGGTCGAGGATGCGAGCCTGTCGCGGCGCAACATCCTGCTCACACTCGGCGCTGTGGGCGTCGCTGCCACGGGCGCGTCCTTGGGGATCGTGTCCTACCGGAACGACGCTCACGCCGCCGAGGCCCTGACCGACCCGGGCTCGGAGCACCAGTGGTGCCGCGTGGTCGACCTGCGCAAGTGCACCGGCGAGCGCAAGTGCGTCAGCTCATGCCAGACGCGGCACGGTCTGCCGCCCGACCAGACCTGGATGCGGGTCCTGTCCTGGGAGGACGACGCCGGCAAGGAGTTCTTCATGCCCGTGCCCTGCCAGATGTGCGAGAACGCGCCCTGCCTCAACGTCTGCCCTGTGGGCGCCACGTATCACGACCCCCAGGGCATCGTCCTCGTCGACCAGGACACGTGCATCGGCTCACGCGCCTGCATGGCTGCCTGTCCGTACGAGGCGCGCTACTTCAACTGGAACCCGCCCGCACCGACGAACCGCATGCCAGAGCCCTCGCCCAGCACTCCCCAGTTCCCGGCGAACCAGATGGGAACCGTCGGCAAGTGCGTACTGTGCGCGGATCGACTGCCGTACAGCAAGGAGCTGCCCTCCTGCGTCGAGGCCTGCCCGAACGGCGTGCACTACATCGGAGACTTCATCACCGACGTCGCCGTCAACGGCAAGACCACCGTCAAGCTCTCAACGTTCCTCCGTGAGAACAATGCCGTGCGCTTCCAGGAGGAGCTGGGCACCGAGCCCCGGACCTACTACATCCTCGGCAACGGTCAGCCCCTCGGCGGACCCAAGGAAGGCGTGTCATGAGCATCGTCGCTGACGTAGTCCAGCCGGTTGAGCCGGCACCCGACGTCGTCGAGGCCGCAATGCGGCCCATGGGGCGAGCCAGCAAGAAGTTCTGGATCGCCATCGCGCTGCTGACAGTCGTCGTGGCCGTCGGCATCTACGCCTGGGTCGTGCAGCTCCAGCAGGGCATGGGCGCGGCCGGGTACACCGACAGCTCGTTCTGGGCCATCTACATCGCGGACGTCGTCGCCTTCATCGGCGTCAGCTACGGCGGAGCCGTCGTCTCGGCGATCCTCCTGCTGACTGGCGCGTCCTGGAGAGCCCCGCTGGCCCGCCTGTCAGAGGGCATGGCCCTGGTCACGGTGCTCGTGGGTGCGGCATTCATCTTCCCGCACCTCGGACGACCCGAGCGCGTCTTCGAGATGGTGACGCAGCCGAACTTCGCCTCACCCGTCTTCTGGGACATGGTGGCGATCATCACCTACACGTGCGTGACGTTCGTGTTCTTCCTCCTCCCCCTGATTCCTGACACCGCCATCCTGCGCGGCGCGCATCCGGACGAGCTCGGTCGCGGACGGCTGCTGCTGTACCGGCTCATCTCACGGAACTGGGTCGGCTCGACTCGCCAGCGCAAGGTCCTCCACTCGGCCATCCTCATCACCGCGATCGTCATCATCCCCCTCGCGGTGGCCGTCCACTCCGTGCTGTCGTGGGCCTTCGCGCTGGTCAGCCGTCCCGGCTGGCATGAGAGCATCTGGGCGCCCTACTTCGTCATCGCCGCCCTCTACTCGGGCGTCGCCTTGGTGATCCTGGTGACCGCGGGGTTCCGACGCGGGTACCACCTCGAGGCCTTCATCACGAAGAAGCACTTCGACCGCCTCGGGTTCATCATGGTCGCCCTCAGTGCCGTGTACATCTACCTGACGTTCGCCGACCTGCTGCCCTCTGCCTACGTCGGCGAGGCCGGCCCGTCGGAGATCATCCACGGGATGCTCGTCGGCGACGTCGCGATGTGGTTCTGGATCTTCCTGCTGATGGGCACCGTGGCACCCATCGTCCTGGTCGCGCTGCCGTGGACCCGCAACGTCTGGGGCATCGGCATCGCCGCCGCCCTCGTGGTCATCGTCATGTGGATCAAGCGCGTTCTCATGGTCGTCGAGACCGCGGGCTATGACCGCCTGACGGGGACGTTCGGTGACTTCTTCCACTTCACATGGGTGTCCATCGCCGTCACGCTCGCGGGTGCCGCCGCCATTCCCCTCGGCCTCATGCTCCTCTTCCGGGTCGTCCCCCTGATCGCCATCGACGAGGTGGCCGAACTGGCTGGCTCGCCCATCACAGTGACCTCGAAGCCGGCCTTGGCCAAGAAGTCGGGCCGCACGAAGAAGGTCGTCGTTGCCGGCGCAGCGACCCTTGCGATGGGAGCGTTCCTGGGTGTCGGCATGGTGTCCGCACCCGAGGCCCATGCCGAGGACGTCGCCACGCCGCCGGCGACGATGTCTGTCACCGCCACTGCCGCGGGACCCGAGGTCACTGTCAAGGCCACTGTCACCGCTGCTGGAATACCAGTCGCCGGAGCCCCGGTGAGCTTCTACCAGAGCACTCCGATGTTCGCCCCAGGCGACAACCGTGTCCCGCTGGGCAAGATCCCGACGGCAGCAGATGGCACCGCGACGGTCACCTACACCGCGACCGAGACGGGCTCCTTCACGATGTCGGCGACGTACTACGCGGAGGTTGGTGCCGAGGCCGTCGAGGCGGAGTTTCCGCTCGATGTGACGGAGTCAGTCTCGCCGTACGTGGCACCGGAGGAGTCCCTTCTTGCCCCTCAAGGCAAGACGTTGGTCGCCGTGCTATTCAGCCTCGTGGCGCTCGTCTTCCTCCTGGTG
>JAUPKM010000412.1 GCA_030837445.1 Actinomycetota bacterium | reverse complement strand
GTGTCGCTGCCTCTGCCATCTGCATGGACAAGGTGCTCACCAAGGACCTGCTGGGGGGCGCGGGAATCCCGATCGGCGCCTACCTCGGGGTGACGGACCGGCAATGGCGACATGCCCGCGCGGACGTTCTGAGGCGGGCGCTGGACTTGGGGTTGCCGCTATTCGTCAAACCAGCGCGCGCCGGCTCCAGCGTCGGCATCAGTAAGGTCTCCGTCGCTGAACAGTTGCCGGCGGCGATTGAGGCGGCCCGCCGCCATGACCCGCGAGTGATTGTGGAGGCGGCGATCACCGGGGGTCGGGAGATTGAGTGCGGTGTGCTGGCCGGACTCGACGGCGCCCCGCCGCAGGTCAGCGCCTGCGCTGAGATCGAAGTGCTGGGTCCGCATGAGTTCTACGATTTCGAGGCGAAGTACTTGGATGGAAGCGCAAGGATCACGGTGCCGGCGAAGCTCGACGACGAGATCCGACATCGGATCGAGAAGATCGCGCTGCAGGCGTTCGACACCTTGGGCTGCGAAGGAATGGCCCGGATCGACATGTTTGTCACTGCAGATGGCTCCGTCCTGGTCAATGAGCCGAACACTATTCCGGGCTTCACGGCAACCTCTATGTATCCGGTGGTCTGGGCGGCGGCCGGGGTGGCGTATCCGGCGCTATTGGACCGGTTGCTGCAGGACGCGATCGGCAGGAGTGGCACCGGGCCCAGGTGAGGCCTGCGCCGCACACCTCAACTCCTCAGGGCTCGCCCAACAGATCGTCCTCGGACGGCAGAGCCGACCGAATCGGCGCGGACAGGTCGACCAGTGGGTCGACCTCCGGGGAGTAGGCGTTTGGCACCGTGAGCTCGACATTTGCGGCGCGGCCCACGGTCGTGAACCGGTAGCCGCCCGGCACGGGTTCGGGAAGCCAATCGACGCCGTTGATGCCAATCAACTCGGATGTCTGCCGGTAGGAGGCCGGTCGTGGCACCCCGCAACGCAGCACAATCGCGGGATCGCCCCAGGCGTCGGTGCTCGGACTGTTCGGCTGGGTACGTCGGCGCAGCTGTCCGTCGACGATCTGCGGAAGTTGCCGGCGGAGCCCCGCGCAGGCGGCAGGCGCGCCAGTAGGTGCGGTTACCGGCACCGGTCCCGCGCAGCCCGTCGCGACAGCCGCGAGCACGACGAGGCCGCCGATCAGAGGCGTACGACGGGGCACGTCAGCGTTCGGGTGATGCCTGGGACACGTTGAATTCTGGAGATCACGAGCCGACCAAGTTCGTCCATGTTCGTCGCGGAAGCCCGCGCAATCACGTCGTAGGGGCCGGTGACGTCCTCGGCGAATGTCACACCGTCGATGTCGGCGATCGCCTCAGCGACCTGTTTCGACACACCGACGTCGGTTTGCACCAGGACGTACGCGTTCACTGCCACGCCGGTCATGTCCTGCGCCTCCATGTGATGAGTGGTGCTGCGAGAGTAGCGTGACCTAGTCGGAGGGAAGCAGCGTGGACGGGATTGACGACAACAACCCGGTGGCGGGGATCGGGGAGTTCGCCCTGATCGATCGCATCACAGCCGGATTGGCCGGACCTGGATTCGTCGAGGTGGGGCTCGGTGACGACGCCGCCGTCGTTGGACTGACGGGCCCGAGGGTCGTGGTGACCACTGACATGTTGGTGGAGGGGCGGCACTTTCGGCGTAGCTGGTCTGGCCCGGAGGACATCGGACACCGCGCCGCGGCGGCGAACCTCGCCGATGTGGTGGCGATGGGAGCGGATCCCCGAGCACTGGTGGTAGCCGTCGCGCTGCCGAGCCAGATCGAGATTTCCTGGGCCCAGCACCTGCTGGTCGGCATAGCCGACGAGTGTCGAACCGTCGGCGCGGCCGTCGTGGGCGGTGACACCACCGAGACGGACGGTGGCATTGTCATCTCGATCACCGCGTTGGGTGACCTTGCTGGACGCAAGCCCGTACTTCGTAGCGGCGCCCGGGTCGGCGACGTGGTGGCGCTGGCCGGTCGCCAGGGATGGGCCAGCGCCGGCCTCACCGTCCTGAGTCGGGGGTTCAGATCCCCTCGGGTACTTGTCGACGCACTGCGCCGCCCAGATCCGCCCTACACCTCGGGTCCTGAGGCAGCCAGCGTCGGCGCGACCTCGATGATCGACGTCAGCGATGGCCTGGTCGCCGATGTCAGACACGTCGCGGCGGCGTCCGGCGTGACGGTGGCGCTGGCGAGTTCGCTGCTACCGGTGGATGCGCCGCTGAAGGACACCGCCACCGCTTTCAGCACGAACCCGTTGGTCTGGGTCCTGACCGGCGGTGATGACCATTCGTTGGTGGCGACCTTCCCACCCGATGTTGAGCCGCCAGTAGGCTTCCGACGGATCGGCGAAGTTGTCGCTGGTGACGGTCAGGTCACTGTCGATGGGGAGCCGTTCACCGAACTGGGTGGCTGGCAGCACTTTGGCTCTAGCGGCTGACTTTGCCGGCTTTCAGGCAGGAAGTGCAGACGTTCAGCCGCTTTGGCGTCTTTCCGACCGTGGCCTTCACTGACTGGATGTTCGGGTTCCAGCGGCGCTTGGTCCGGCGGTGGGAGTGCGAAATACTGTTGCCGAAGCCCGGGCCTTTACCGCAGACGTCGCAGGTCGAAGCCACAATGGTCTCCAGATTGCTCGTAGGGTTTGGTGCATGCGCGCAATGCGTTTAGTCTGCAATGCTAGCGTGCCCCGGTTCGATCGCTGGGTGCGGGTTGGGCCGGTGGTCGCGTGCGGTCGACGGCGCACCGGGTGACAGCGTCGATATCGGTCGAGGGCGGAGGTCCCATGCACGAGGCTCTTGATACCCAGGTGGTTCGCCGGTGGGCGCTGCTGACGGTGGAACAGTTGGGTTCCCAACGGGCGGAGATTGATGCCCTGAACGTATTCCCGGTGCCCGATGGCGATACCGGAACCAACCTCTACCTGACGCTGGAGGCGGCGGAAGAAGCGGTGGCGGCCGAGCCGGCCGAGGCGTCACTGGCGGAGGTGGTGGAGGCCTTCGCCCGGGGTGCGCTGCTCGGCGCCCGAGGCAATTCGGGGGTCATCGCCAGTCAGTTGCTCCGCGGGTTGGCCGACTCGCTGGCAGAGGAGCCGGGGGCGCAACTGCGCGGCGAGGCTCTGGCTCGGGCGCTGGCCCGGGCCAGTTCGTCCGCCTATCAGGCGGTGGCAGTTCCGAAGGAAGGCACCGTGCTGACGGTGTCCAAGGCGGCGGCCGAAGGTGCCACCCTGACCGGGGACGATCTGGGTCGCACCGCGCGTGCCGCAGTCGAGACGGCGCGGGAGGCGCTCGCTCGGACGCCGGATCAATTGCCCGTGCTGCGGGAGGCGGGTGTGGTTGACGCCGGAGGTCGCGGTCTGGTGGTGATGTTGGAGGCGTTGGACGATGCTGTTTCGGGTCGGCAGCGGGTGTCCGCGCCGGCAGCGGCCCTGATCCGGCCGACCGCGCACACGCCGGTGGCCGGCTACACCGGACCGGAGTATGAGGTGATGTACCTGTTGGACGCCGCAGACGCTGCGGCACAACTACTCCGGGAACAACTCAGCGGGCTGGGGGACTCCGTGGTGGTCGTGGGGGGCCATGGTCTCTGGAACGTACATGTGCACACCGACACGGTGGGCGCCGCGATGGAGCGAGGAGTGGAAGCGGGACGTCCGCACCGGATTCGGGTGACCCGACTGTTGGAGGCAGACTCGTTGCGGCAACAGGGCCGCGGGGAAATGAATAGCCGTGCGTTGGTAGTGGTCACGCACGGCCCCGGGATGGCCGCCTACTTGGCGACCGAAGGGGTCACGGTGGTTCCAGCCAGACCTCGCGGCCGCCCGTCGACCGCAGAGCTGCTGGCCGGCGCGCAGCGCGCCCAGTCTCATGACATCGTCTTCCTCCCCAGCGACAAGGACACGTTGCCGGTGGCCGAGGCGGCCGCCTCGGCCGCTCGTGACCTGGGGTTGCGGGCCAGTGTTGTGCCCACTCGGAGCATCGTTCAAAGCCTGGCCGCGATAGCCGTGCACGATTCGCAGGCGCGATTTGACGATGCTGTGATCGCAATGGGTCGGGCCGCCGGGGCCACCCGCTACGGCGCGGTCACGACTGCGGCCCGGGAGGCGATCACAACAGCGGGAAGCTGTCGCCCCGGAGACATACTGGGACTGTTGGATGGCGACATCGTCGAGATCGGGGAGGATCTGGCAACCGTGGCTCAGCACGTTGTCGACCGGCTGGTCTCCGGGTCAACCGAACTGCTCACGGTCATCACCGGCGACGATGTGCCTGCCGGGCTGGCCGAAGCGGTGTGCGACCACGCCATGACCGACCGTCGGTTCCTGGAGATCGAGGTGCTCGACGGCGGGCAACCGCACTGGCCGCTGATCTTCGGGGCCGAGTGAGAAGAGCCCGGTAGCCGTGGCTGAACTCGACCAGGATCTTCGGTCGGTCGTCGGCGGTCGGACCGCCGAGCGACTGCAGAAGGCGTTCGGCATGCGCACGGTCTCCGATGCCCTTCGGCACTATCCGCGGCGGTACATCCCTCGTGGTCAACTCACTGATCTGGCTTCATTGCGGATCGATGAGGAGGTCACCGTGATGGCCCGGGTGAAGACCGTCAACAGCAGGTGGACGAATCCTCGAGGTGGAGCTGCTCGCGGAAGACGGACGAACGTGGTGGAAGTAGTCGTCACCGACGGCACAGGGGAATTGACCGTCACGTTCTTCAACCAGGCATTTCGGCAGGGACAATTGCGGCCGGGAAGGCGCGGACTGTTCGCCGGCAAAGTCGGCTCCTTCCGCGGTCGGCGGCAACTGTCCCACCCGGGTTTCGTGCTATTGCCCGAAGCTGACGAGCCGAGTGACCCGGAGGCGGCCGCCACGTTCAGTAACACAGTCATTCCGGTCTACCCATCGACGTCCGGAATGCCGAGTTGGCGAATCCAAGCAGCCATGGCGTTGGTGCTGCCGTATGCCGAGACCGTCGCCGATCCAATACCTGCGGAGGTGCGATCTCGGCACGCCCTGCTGGAACTGTCGACGGCCCTGCATGATGTCCACCGACCGGCAGACATGGCCGCGGCGGAAGCGGCCCGGGACCGATTGCGCTGGCAGGAGGCCTTCCTGTTGCAGGGTGTGCTGCTGCGCCGCCGCAGCGCGGCTCGGGCGCTGACTGCAGTCCCGAGGCTGGAGAAGCCCGAGGGACTCGTGGCCGCGCTGGATGCCGCCTTGCCCTTCGAATTGACACCGGGACAGTCACTGGTAGCCGAGGAGATTCGAGCTGACCTGGCGCAGGGCCATCCGATGATGCGACTACTCCAGGGCGAGGTCGGATCGGGCAAGACGGTGGTCGCGCTGCGAGCCATGCTGTCGGTGGTCGATGCCGGGGCCCAGGCGGCGTTGCTGGCACCTACGGAAGTTCTGGCCGGACAGCATTACCGCGGCATTCTCGATTTGCTGGGCCCGATGGCCGCCGCCGGCACCTTGCAGGGCGCGGACGGAGCCACCGGCGTGGTGCTTCTGACCGGGTCCCAGACGGCTGCTGAGCGGCGGCAGGCGTTGACCGACATCGCCAGCGGTCAGGCCGGCATCGTGGTCGGCACCCACGCCCTGATCTCCGAAGGAGTCGACTTCCACGATCTCGGGCTGGTCGTCATCGACGAACAGCATCGGTTTGGGGTGGAGCAGCGGGCGCTGCTACTCGACAAGGCAAGGACCGATACTCGACCCCACCTGCTCGTCATGACCGCGACCCCGATACCCCGGACTGTGGCTATGACCGTGTTCGGCGATCTGGACGTATCGACGCTGCGTGAACTGCCAGCGGGACGGTCGCCGATCGCGACGCACGTCGTGCCCGCCGCGGAACGGCCGGACTACCTGAGTAGAACTTGGCTCAGGGTGCGCGAGGAGGTGGAAGCCGGACACCAGGTCTACGTGGTGTGCCCTCGAATCGAGGAGGGCGAACAGAGCGAGGCCCGCCCCCCTGGTTACCCGCCGGCGGCTGTAGTCGAGTTGGTTGGTTACCTCGCGTCGGGCCCGCTGGCCGGGGTTCGGCTGGGACTGCTGCACGGGCGGCTGCGCCCCGCGGCCAAGGATGCCGTGATGGCCGCGTTCGCCGATCCGACCAGCAGCGCCGAACCGGTGGAAGTGCTGGTCGCGACCACCGTGATCGAGGTCGGCGTCGATGTGCCGAACGCGACCACGATGGTGATTGTGGACGCGGAGCGATTCGGCGTCTCGGCCCTTCATCAACTCCGGGGTCGCGTCGGTCGGGGTTCAGCCCCTGGTCTGTGCCTGCTGGTCACCACGGCAGCTCAGGGCAGCCCGGCTCGGGAGCGACTGCAGGCGGTCGCTGCCACCACAGATGGGTTCGAGTTGAGTCTGGTGGACTTGCGGGTACGGCGAGAGGGCGACGTATTGGGCGCCAATCAGTCGGGGCGTTCGAACTCGTTGCGGCTGCTATCGGTGCTTGAGGATGAGGAGATCATCGCCCGAGCCAGGGACGAGTTCGCGGCCGTGTTGGAGACTGACCCGACCCTGCGGAGGCAGCCGGCACTGATGGCGGCGCTGACGGCCACGGAGGCCGCCGATGATGTCGACTACCTTGAGAAGACATGACGCGGATCATCGCTGGGCTGGCCCGAGGTCGGCGGCTGGAGGTTCCGCCGGTGGTCACCAGACCGACCTCCGACCG
>JAUPKM010000411.1 GCA_030837445.1 Actinomycetota bacterium | reverse complement strand
TCGGTGCTTCCGGTCAAGCAGTCCGACTTTGGCGTCACCCCCTACGCGACCATGTTGGGTATGTTGCAGGTGGCTGATGAGGTGCGAGTGGAGGTCCGGGTCGCCATCTCCAAGTAGCTCCGGCCGCTGTGGTTCGGCATCGAGCGCGGCTCCAGCATGGCCAGTGATGTCGAGATATCCACAGGCGTTACCGGCTACACCAGTGGATGATGCGGGCATCAGCCGTTTGGATGACTTGTTTCCCACAGGTTATCCACAGTGCGCACGCTGTGTGACGGCACTGATCGGCTGGAGTCTCCTCGGAGCCTCAGCGAGCAGGTTGTCATAAAGTGTCGGAGTGACCTCAGTCGCCGCGGGAGCCGCGGAATCGGCCGAACCGCAGGCGGTTCAGGCACCTGCCGACGGGCCACGGTTGACCCGGATGCCGGCGCTGGACGGCCTGCGGGCGCTGTCGATCCTGATCATTCTCATCTACCACGGCGGAGCCGCGACGATACCCGGTGGCTTCTTGTCTGTGGACATCTTCTTCGTCCTCTCGGGATTCCTCATCACCTCGTTGCTGTTAGCTGAATGGGAACGGCACGGGTCGCTGGATTTGCGGCAGTTCTGGCTCCGTCGAGCCAGGCGGTTGCTACCGGCGATGTTGCTGGTGGTCGCAGTGGTGCTGGTGGCCAGCATCATCATCGTCGGTCACCGCGCCGACGTCATTCGCGCCGATGCCATCGCCAGCCTCGGCTACGTGAGCAACTGGTGGTTCATCGCCGAGGGAACCTCCTACTTCGATCAATTCGGCGATCCCTCGCCACTGCGTCACATGTGGTCGCTGTCGATCGAGGAACAGTGGTATCTGCTGCTGCCGTTGGTGTTGGTGGTGCTACTGCCGCGGCTCCGCAGTCGCCGAGTGCTGGCCTGGCTGCTGATCGGTCTGGGAGTGGCGTCGGCGATCTGGATGGCAGTGCAGGCGCCGGGGGCTGGGGGCTGGGGGGAATTCCGCTCGGGTCTACTACGGCACCGACACCCGGGTGCAGGCGCTGCTGATCGGATCCGCATTGGCGGCGCTGCTGACACCGGGACTGCTGGAACGGGTCCGACCCCGCGCAGTGGCGGTTGGCTGGTTCGGAGCCTTCGGAGTGCTACTCGCGATGGTGCTACTCACAGAGGCCGCCGGCTGGACGTACCGAGGCGGGTTTCTGGTGTTCGCTGTTGCGACAGCCGCTGTCGTCGCGGCCGTCGTCAGCCATCCGCAAGGGATGCTCGCTCGCTACCTGAGCTGGGGGCCGTTGGTACTCGTCGGGCAGATGTCCTACGGGTTGTACCTCTGGCATTGGCCGCTGTTCGTGTTCCTGTCCCCGGACCGGACCGGCCTTTCCGGGTGGCCCCTGTTCGGGCTCCGGATTGTCCTGACCTTTGCGGTGGCGGGCATCTCCTACCGCTACCTCGAACAGCCCATCCGCCGCGGCGGCCTGGCCGCACTCCGACCGAACCGTCGACTGCTCGTGGTCGTCGGGGCGCCGCTGGCACTCGTCGCCCTGGTGGGGATCTCCTTTGCGGCCAGTAGACCGGCCGCCCCCGACAGCCTCGAGGCGCTGGCGAAGCTGGCTCCCGGTAAGCCCGCCGCGGCCGCTGTCTCGACGACACCCGATCCGCCCGCCGGTGCCGCGCCGGTGCCAGCGACCGCTGCACCGTCGCAGGCTGTCGCTACCAGTGCGCCGGGCGGTATTCACCGGGCAGTGCTGTTGGGGGATTCCAACGCGCTGTCGCTGTTCGCCGGCTTCAATCCGCAGGACGCACCGCAGTTATCGGTGGCACCTGCGGCCGAGTTCGGCTGCGGAGTGGTGCCGTTTGATGCCGCAGTCGAGGGTCAGCGGATGCCGGCCGCTGGGAAGTGCCAAACCTGGATGGCTGGCAACAGGCACGCACAGTTGGTGGCGGCGCAGGCGGATGTCGGCGTCCTCTTCGCAGGGAGCTGGGAGCAGTACGACCGGTGGATCGACGATGGCCCGGTGGCCTACACAGACCCCCGCTGGCGGACGGCGACTACCGATGCCTATGCGGCGTTGCTGCGTGAGCTGCATGGACTGTCCAGCCACGTCGCACTAGTGCTGGACAGTTGCCATCAGGTGCCGGAGCTGGATCTTCCGATGGAGGTGTTGTTCGAGGCCGGACGGTTGCCCGCGGTGGTCAATGATCCTGCTCGGATCGCGGCCGTGAACACCGCGGCGCGCGCTGCCGCAGCGTCGGTTGGGTTCCACGTCGATGTGATCGATCCGGGTCCGTATCTCTGCCCCAACGGCTACCAGGACTCGCTGGAAGGTGTGCAGTTACGCGTCGACGGCCTGCATTTCACGACCGAGGGATCACGGGTGGTGTGGCGCTGGCTCGGCCCCAGGCTGGTCTCGGGGGCCAACGCACGCGGCTAGGGTCTGCCGCCGCGGTCACCAACGCTGCCAACGGCCGACGATGCCAATCACGTCGCGGAACTGTCCTTCAGCCGTCTGATCCATTTCTCGACTTCGATCACCAACGGTGTGAAGACCGATAGCAGGAACACCATCCCCCACTGCGTGCCGGTCAGCGCCACATTGCCGATCATCGCCGCGAGCACGTCCCAGTTCACGGCCAGGAAAGTGGCGACGAATGGGATTGCGAGCCACAGGAAGTAGGGCAGGAATGGTCCCTGCCAGCCGGGGATGGTGTCCCGACGCAGCGCGGCGGCCGCCCACACCGTGGACCATCCCATCACCGCGAACGTCATCGTCTGCGCTACCTCGGTGCTGTTGCCGGCCCGGTCGGCCAGCAGGAAGGCAGCCAGGCCCGCCACGGCCTGCACCACGCCGAACACCAACCACCGAGGCAGAGTCGAGGAGTTCAGGATGCCTACCGAGGGGTCTCGCGGCGGTTTCGTCATGATTCCGGGTTCGACCGAATCGGTGGAGATGCCGATCGCCGGGAATAGTCCGATGAAGAACGTGACGAACAGCAGTTGGACTGCCGACAGCGCGCTGCCGGAGTTGATGTTCGCCGCACTGGCCAGCAACATCAGCGACAGCACGCCGAACAGCCCGGCCATCACGTACCGGATCTGGGCGGTGATCTTGCCGTAGATGTCCCGACCGAGTTCGATTGCGTGCACCAACGTGGCGAAGTTGTTGTCTGTCAGGACGATATTGGCGGCCTGCTTGGACACGTCGCTGCCGCTGCCCATCGCGACTCCGACGTCGGCCTTCTTCAAGGCCGCCGCGTCATTGACGGCATCACCGGTCATGGCCACGGTTCGTCCGGACTCCTGCATCACGGTGACCAGGCGCAGTTTGTCCTGCGGTGACACCCGCCCGAATACATGCAGCCGCGGCAGCCGCTCCACCACCACCTCATCCGGCAGCGCCGCGAACTCAGGCCCGGTGATGACGCCGGGTCCCAGCCCCAGATCGTCGGCGATCGCCTTCGCGGTGACGGCGTGGTCGCCGGTGATCATCCGGACGTCGATACCCGCGCGCAACGACAGCCGGACGGACTCCTTCGCGGCCGGCCGAAGCGGGTCGATGATCCCGACCAGGGCGACGAAGATCAGCTTCTCCACGGCTGCCATCGGATCGGCCGTCACCGTGTCCAACTGCCCCACGTCGAGCACCCGATAGGCGAACGACATCACCCGCAGCCCCTGCCGGGACAGTTCGTCATTGGACTCCCGAATCCGCTCCCGGACCTCCGCGATCGGCACCTCTTGGTCCTGCCAGAGCGCATGGCTGCAGCGGTCCAGCACCATGTCCGGGGCGCCTTTCACCAGGCCGATCAGCGAGTCCGGCTCGCCGTCGGCCAGCGGTGCCAGATGGTAGGTCGCCATGAACTTGTAGGACGAGTCGAACGGGACCACTGCCACCCGCGGGTATTCCCGCCGACTGATTCCGGCGTCGACGCCCATCTTGGCGGCCAACACGACCAATGCGAGTTCGGTCGGGTCACCCACCACCGAGCCGTCCGGGGAGACTTCGGCGTCGCTACTCAACGTCAGCCCGTAGCCGAGGGTGGTGAAGTCGGGTAGCTCGCGTCCCGCGGCGTGCAGAATTCGGCCCTCGGTGGAGTAGCCCTCACCTTCGATCCGGAACCATTGGCCGCTGTCGAACATCGTGACCGCAGTCATCATGTCCATGGTCAGGGTGCCAGTCTTGTCGGAGTTGATGGCACTGACCGAACCGAGCGTCTCGACGTCGGTGAGGTTGCGCACGACAGCCTTCGCCTTGGCCAGTCGCTGCGCGCCGTAGGAGAGCATCGCGTTCAGGAAGGTGGGCAACCCGGAGGGAATCGAGGAGATCGCGGTCGCGATGGCGACCAGCAGGATCTGGTTGGAGTCCAGTCCCCGGACGAGGCCGATCACCACGATGAAGGCCACTGCCAGCAGGCAGACGATCGCCAATCGGATCGTCAGCCGACGCAGCTCCAGTTGCAGGGGTGACGGTGCGGACTCGACCTGGCCGAGCATGGTCGCGATGCGTCCCATCTCGGTGTCCTGGCCGGTGGCCACGACCACGGCTGTCGCCGAGCCCCGGGTGATAGAGGTGTTCTGGTACAGCATGCTGCTGCGGTCACCGAGGGCAGCCGAGTCGGGCACCGGGTTGGCGTCCTTGGCCACCGGGGCGCTTTCGCCGGTCAGGGAACTCTCGATGACCTCGAGCCCGGCGGCGGTGATGACCCGAGCGTCCGCTGCCAGCGTGTCGCCCGCCTCTGGGACCAGGATGTCGCCGACAACCAGTTCAGCGGCAGGCACCAGCGCGATCCGCCCGTCGCGCCGGACCCGGGCGGACGGCGTCGTCATCGATTCCAATGCGTCGACGCTGGCGCGAGCCTTCATCTCCTGCTGGGCACCCATCGCCACGTTGATGAGGACCAGCAATGTCACCAGCACCGCAGTCTCGGGCTGGTCGGCGACGATGCAGACGCCGATCAGGATGGTCAACAGCACCGTCATCGGATCACGCCACTGCTTGCCGACGACCTGCCAGACAGTGGGTCGGGGCGAGCTGGGCAGTGTGTTCGGACCGTTCACCCGAAGTCGGTCCTCGGCGGTGTCGGTGCTGAGTCCGGTGTCTGTCGAGGTCTCGAAGATGGCTAGCGTCTCGGCCGCCGGCAGGTGATACCAGGGCGTTTCCGAAGGTGGCACATCCGTGATCATGGGTGGTTCCTCCTTGTGGGTGGCTCATCGACTGTCGGCGGCCGGTCTGAATGTGCCTGTCAGAGGGCGGGCAGATCCTCCCAGCGGATCGATTGGCCACGCGCGCGCCAAGCCGAGTCCCGCACCACATCAGCTTCGTCGATATCGATGAAGGCGGAG
Organism: Actinomycetota bacterium; assembly: GCA_030837445.1. Classification (GTDB taxonomy): domain Bacteria; phylum Actinomycetota; class Actinomycetes; order S36-B12; family UBA10799; genus JACJWR01. The sequence continues at coordinate 20,901 of JAUPKM010000411.1, read as the reverse complement.
ATCCGCCCTAGGAGGTGACCGTGCGAGCAGTTCACCTCCAGTTCGTGTTGCTGGCCGCCGTCGAGGGACTGCAACGCCGACACGACGTATTTCCGGTGACCAGAGACGCATCGTGGGCAGGTCGCGCGCAGCACGGCCGGTCGGACGGCGGCGCTGTGGCCAAGCGGTTCGGCGAATTCAAGGATCGAGGTGGCCGCGGCGACAGCGCCTCGGTGCCGGTCGCTTTCGTTCGCCCGCTTGAGCAGAAAGACGACCGCCCCCGCCAACTCGTGGTCGCGACCAGCGGGCAGTCGACTGCGCCATTGATCCATCACATGAATCGCCTCGGTCAGGTTCGCCAGCGGGTGCTGCGACCAACCGCAGCGCACCATCGTCTCTAATAGCGTCTTCCGATCAAGATCGGCGGAAGAGGTCACCGCGGTCCTCCCGGTGGTTGATTGTGCCTCAGGTACCAGAACCTACCCCGGCCCGGTCCAGCCCGGTGGGCAGAGCCGACAGACGGCGTCAGTTCGACGGGGAAGCGGACTTGTCGGCGCGGGCCGCCGCGCGCCTGCGATTCCACCATCGGGCAGCATCGTAGCCGTGCCGATTGAGCGTCCGGATCGACCACAGCACCATCAGAATCGGGAGTGCGACCCCCAGTAGCAACCAGGTGGCCAAGGACATGATCTCGTTGTCCAGCCACTGGAAGTTCATCCCGAAGTAGCCCGTGAGGAAGCTGATCGGCAGGAAGACGATCGACACGATGGTGAGTTGATCGATCCGGTTCCCTTGCCGGTTACCGATCTCCGTTTGGTAGTCCTGGGCGCAATTGCGGAGCGCATCCCCGAGGTCGCCGAGCCGGGCCACGGTGTCACGGACGTGGGTGGCATAGGCCTGCAGTTGCGCCGCGCCTTCGGTGTCCATCCCGGGCAGCGTCGCCGGGTCGACCAGCGTCTCGTTGAGAGTGTCGGCGTACGCCGGGAATCGACGTGCGAACGGCATCAACGAGGCCCGTTGGGAGCGGAGTTCGGTGAGTTGCGACTGTTGGGCGTTCTCGATGATCCTGCCATCCAAGTCCGTCAGTCGCAGCTCGATTGCCGTGAGCTGGCGGTCGATGCTGGCGAGCATCAGCTTGAGAACCACCCCGGGCACCTCCGCAGTTCGTTCGAACAGGTTTCCTTCCCGGCCTGCCGCCAGCTGTTGGATCTCGGACATCGCGGCGTCCCCGCTGAACCGCACCGTCAACATGCGCCGAGGTGTCCAGGACAGATGCACCTCGATCGGGGTATCAGAGGCAGGGTCGGCCATCCAGGTCGAGCACACCAGTTGGCCGTCGTACTCCCGGAGCATGCCGGCGATCTGCCGACGCATCGCGATGTTCACCATGAATTCGTTCATTCCCAGCGCCGCGAGCGTGGCGCGGGCTTCGGCATCCTCGGGGTCGTCGGCCCTGATATCGATCCAGGCGAAGGGTGCAGCCGTGGTTCTGGCGGCCGCCTGCGCCGCCGTGAAGACGGTGGCAGTGTGGCCATCGAAGCTCGTTGCTTTCATGTGCCCGACTCTATTGAAGGCGACTGGTTCCGTCAGCCGAGCGGCGTCCTCTCCGGTCGGCTCCTATTGTGGGAACAGTCGAGCGGAGGGTGGGTCCATGGCGATCAGGCGAGTGACTGTGCTGGGCGGCGGGAATGGGGCACGGGCCGCTGCGGCCGACTTCGGAATCGCCGGCCACGAGGTCGTCCTCTACGAGTTGCCCTCTTTTGCCGCAGGGGTGCAGCAGATCGCCGAGGCGGGCGCCATCACTGCCCGTGGGGCAATCACCGGGGTCGCGCCGGTGCTGGTGGAGGCGGATGTCGGTCGGGCGATGGCCGGTGCGGAGGCCCTGATCGTTGTGGTGCCGACGATGTACCAGGTGGCCTACGCCGAGGTGATGGCGCCGTACCTGCGGGACGGTATGAACGTGGTGCTGATGCCCGGCTCGCTGGGTTCGCTTGCATTCGTGGAGCGGTTGCGTCGGATGGGTCGACTACCGGACATCACGGTCTCCGAGATCGCTGCCCTGCCGTATGCCACCCGAATCACCGGCCCGACGGAGGTGACGGTCTTCGGTCGGCGTCGGTATGCGGCGAGTGGCGTATTCCCCGCAGTCGCATCGGAGCGGGTGATGCCAATCCTGGCCGACCTTTTTCCGGGAATCCATGCCATGGCAAACGTGCTCGAGGCTGGCTTGAACAACCCGAATCCGACGCTGCACTGTCTTGGTGTGCTGATGTCCGCCAGCCGAATCGAATACAGCCATGGTGACTTCTACTACTACGAGGAGGGGATGACCCCGCATGTCTGCCAGGCGATCGAGGCGATCGACGCGGAGCGGCTGGCGATCGGGGCTGCCCTCGGAGTCGAGGTGATGAGCCTGGTCGATACCTATCCGACGATGGGATACGGCCCCCGCGGGGACACGCTGTGGTCCGTCATCCGGGGCGTCTCGGCCCTCAATGGCATCAAGGGGCCCACCGAGATCAACAGCCGGTACCTGACCGAGGACGTGCCGATCGGGTTGACCATCTACTCCCAACTCGGCCGCAGGCTCGGCGTCGGAGTGGCGTTGATGGAGTCGGTGGTGGCGCTGGCCGGGGCGCTGCTGGGCCGCGACTTCGTGGCCGAGGGTCGAACTCTGGCCAGTTGCGGTATCGAAGGACTCGACCGCGACAATCTGCTCGAGTACGTCCGGACGGGAAACCGCTGACTGCCGCACGCCTTGCTGGCGGCGACTTTGACGTCGCTTAACTGCTCTGCCCTACCGGAACCGCGGCTGTTTCGGTGAGAGTTACCTCGAACGCCTTTCCCGCTTCGAGGAGGACCAGGATGACTCACACGTGGGTGTCAGCGGTGGCACCGGACGACCTGCTCGGAGCGACTGTCTCGCTGCTGTGGCTGTCGGCCCGAGCATTGGGTATTGCTGCCTGGTTGGCGAGTTCCGCGGCCGTGCTGCTCGGCCTCGCGGTGGCCACCCGACTCTTCCAGCGGGTGCTGCGGCCGCAGACGACGAATGTGGCCCACCGGACGATCGCGGTGGTGACAGTGCTGCTGGTTGCCGGTCACGTGGCCCTGCTCGTCCCCGATCCGTACGCCAAACTCTCGCTGCTGGACGTGTTCGTCCCGGGGTTGGCCGCCCGCGCGCCCCTACCGACGGCATTGGGGACGGTCGCCTTCCTGCTGCTGCTGATTGTGGTCGCGGGCTCCCTGGCCCGGTCGCGACTGTCACCGCGCTCGTGGCGGGTTATCCACGTCGCGGCCTTTGCGGTCTGGCCGCTGGCGACCGTGCACTACCTGGTGATGGGTACCGACGCCATGCGCGGCTGGTCGCTGGCGATGATGACCGTGGTGGTGATGACGATGGCCGCAGTGCTGGTCCGCCGCGGGTTCGCCCCGCCGAGGCGCCCCGCCACCCCCGCAAGGCCAGCGTCGATCGGTCGACTGCGGGTCACCGTTGCTCATGTCATCGACGAGACGTCGGACGCCCGCTCGTTGCTGCTGACCGTTCCCGCTGACCTCAGGCACCGGTTCAACTACCTGCCCGGCCAGCATCTGACGGTGCGTATTCCAAGTGCCCAGACGGGGTCGGTGGCCCGCTGCTACTCGCTGTCCAGCTCTCCGCTGATCGACGCCGATCTGAAGGTCACAGTCAAGCGCACGCCGGGGGGCTACGCCTCGAACTGGCTCTTCGATAACGCCGGGGTAGGCCTCGAGCTGGAGGTGCTGCCGCCGGCGGGCGTCTTCACCCCAGCAGCGGGCACGCGAGAGTTGGTGCTGTTCGCCGGCGGCAGCGGGATCACCCCGCTGATGTCGATCCTGAAGTCCGCGCTGGCCGCCGGGTCGGTAGCGGTGACCCTCGTCTACGCGAATCGGGACGAGGACTCGATCATCTTCGGCACCGAACTGGAAACGCTGGTGCGGGCCAATCCGACGCGGTTGAGGGTCCATCACTGGCTTGAGTCCAGGTTGGGTCGACCGACCGCGGCGGGGTTGGCCGGTGTCCTGTCGCCGCGGCCCGGAGCAGAGATGTTCATCTGCGGTCCGTCGCCGTTCATGGCCCTCGTCAGCGCTGGCGCTATTGAAGCCGGTTGGTCGGCGGACCGGGTCCATGTGGAGGCCTTCCGATCGCTGACGACCGATCCGTTCGCGCCGCGGCCGGTGAGGGCGTCGACCGGCGCGGTTTCGGCCTCGACGGCCGAGGTCGAACTCGACGGCGAGACGCATCTGGTCGACTGGCCGCAGGACAGCTCATTGGTGGACGCCATGCTCGACGCTGGCCTCGACGCCCCCTATTCCTGTCTGGAAGGCGCCTGTGCAACCTGTGTCTGCACCTTGGTGAAGGGTTCGGTGGATGCCGGTCCGACGGAGGTGCTGGACGAGATCGAACGCAGCCAGGGTGCAATCCTCGGCTGTCAGGCACGGCCGTCCAGCGCCGAAGTGAAGGTCCGGTTCTAGCCGGGCGGTCCGGGATTGTCGATCGCGATCAGCTCGCCGGAGTACATGCCCATCACGCAGGTGAACGGCACAGTGCCAGCAGGCAGGGCGGGAACGGGCACGCTGTTCAGCCCCGCCTTGAGCTGGGTATCGACCCCAATATCCGGCGCCCGTAAGAAGGCCGCGCAGGAGAAGGGTGAAGTCGAGGTGATCTGCCACTTGATCGGGACGCCGGCTTTGACGTAGCTGGTGGCCGGCAGGTAGCCCGTGTCCTGTTGTTCCATCGACACAATCTGCACGCCGCCGACCAGCCGGACGTTGGCCGACAGCGGGTGCGTGCTGTCGACCACTGTGGCCGTCGGTTGCAGGCCCAGGATGCGGCTCGCTCCGAGTAGGTTGAACGCCGCGAAACCGATCAGCAGGACGCCGACTACCGCTGAGATGCGGGAACCCGCACGGCTACCGGCCAGGGCCGGCAAACCCGCAAGGGCCAATAATCCCGGCGCGGTCCCCAGCGCGAACACTGCCATCACGAGTCCTGCCTGCAGCGGGGACCCGGTCGAAAGGGCATACAACTGCACAGCCTGGGTGAAGCCGCAGGGCAGGAAGAAGGTTGCGGCCCCAGCGCCGGCCGCGCGCAGATCCGAATACCCGTGTCCGGTGGCCTGACTGCCGCCGACGAACCTTGACCAGGACCGGGGCAGGGTGGGCGACCAGCCGGCCAGTCGTGGCGACACGCCAGTCAGTCGGACGCCGAGGATGGCCATCACCACGGACACTGCGACCATCAACAGCCCCTGCAGTAACGCTGGCATCACCAGTTCGGCCCCAAGGGCGCCCAAGGCGGCGCCCAGCACGCCGAACCCGACGATCCGACCGACCTGGAACGCGAGCTGCGGCCGGATTCGACGGATCGGACCAGCTTCGGCCGGGGCAGGGTAGGTGGCCGAGATGGCTAACACCACACCCCCCACCAGCGCCATGCAGGTCGATGCGCCGGCCGCCAGCCCGATCAGCGCCACCATCAGCAGGCCGCCGGTACCAGGCGTCCCAAGGGTGCCGGCGAGATCGGTCAGCCCCAGCGCAGCCGCGATCACAAGCGCTGCCGCCACAATTGCCCCCGCGGTCAGCGCCACCACCCAGGCGCGTCGGTCACGACTCAGCCAGGGCGTCGTTCCCAACTCATAGCCCGCCGTTTCGAGCGCCGCTGCAAGATCGGATCGGGTGGGCTCCGCGCGGACGGTCAGGGTGGCCGTCCCCTGCCGGGCGGAAGCGGTGGCCGTCTCCACCTCTGGGAGTTGCCCCAACGCCCGCGCCACCTTGCGCTCGCATGCCGCACACGTCATCCCCGCGACGTCCAACTGGAGTTGGCGCGTCTCCGTCGCGGTGCCGGGATCCTCGGCCATCAGACCACGCCAGACATCAGACCACCGACGGCTTGTCAGACAACTGTGTAGCCCGCCTCGTCAATGGCGGCGCGGACGGCGGCGTCATCAATGGTCTCACCGGACACCGTCACGGTTTTGGCGGTGAGATCGACGCTCACGGCGGCGATCCCGGGAACCTGTCCCACTTCCTCGGTGATCGCGTGAACGCAATGGTCGCAGCTCATGCCGTCGACGGAGTAGCTGGCGGAGTTGTTCATGAGTAGTCCTCTCGGTAGCTGGTCTGGCGAGCGTGGTTCGGTCCATGGGTGTCTTCAGTGTGCCTGTCGACCTCGGAATCTGCGCAGTCGGAGACTATTGGTGACCACGAAGACGGAGGAGAACGCCATCGCGGCGCCCGCGACTATCGGGTTCAGCAGTCCCGACATGGCCAGTGGAATGGCGGCCACGTTGTAGGCGAAGGCCCAGAATAGGTTCCCCTGGATTGTGCGCAGGGTGCGCCGGGACAGCCGCACGGCATCCGCGGCGCTGCGCAGGTCACCGCTGACCAGCGTCAGGTCGCTGGCCTCGATCGCCACGTCGGTGCCGGTGCCCATCGCGATTCCGAGGTCGGCCTGGGCCAGTGCCGCGGCGTCGTTCACTCCGTCGCCGACCATTGCCACCACCCGGCCGGATTCCTGCAGTCGGCGCACCTCGGCGACCTTGTCCCAGGGGAGCACCTCGGCGATGACGTCGTCGATGCCAACCTCTGCAGCGACGGTCTGCGCGGCTCGCCGGTTGTCGCCGGTCAGCAGCACAGGGGTGAGGCCCAGTTCGCGTAACTCGGCGACCGCGGCTGAGCTTGTCGGCTTTACAGTGTCGGCCACGACCAGGATGCCGCGCGCCCGACCGTCCCAGCCGGCCGCAATCACGGTGCGCCCCGCCGCTTCGGCGGAGTCGACCGCGGCCAGCAGGTCCGGTGTCAACGGTTGGCTCCACTCCTGGGTCAGCCACGACACCCGTCCCGCCACGACTGCATGGCCCTCGACCACCGCCTGAACGCCGCGACCCTGGGTGGACCGGAAGTCAGCGGCCGGCGGCAGGTCTGGCGAGCTCGTTCGGGCAGCTTCAGCGACCGCCGTTCCGGTCGGGTGTTCAGATGCCGCCTCGAGCGCCCCGATGAGTCGCAGCACCTCATCGGCGTTCTCGCCGGCGGCGGGGATGACCTCGACCAGTCGCATCCGGCCGGCGGTCACCGTGCCAGTCTTGTCCAGCACGATGGTGTCGACCCGGCGGGTGGACTCCAGAATCTGCGGGCCCTTGATCAGAATCCCCAACTGGGCGGCCCGACCGGTGCCGACCAGCAGGGCGGTGGGAGTGGCGAGGCCGAGGGCGCAGGGGCAGGCGATGATCAGGACCGCCACAGCGGCGGTGAACGCCACCTCGGCGCCGGCACCGGCGATCAGCCAGCCCGCCAGCGTGGCCAACGCCAACACAAGCACGATCGGGACGAACACCGCCGAAACCCTGTCGGCCAGGCGCTGCACCGGTGCCTTTCCCGATTGGGCGTCGGTGACCAACCGCGCCATCTGGGCCAGTTGCGTGTCCGAACCGACCCGGGTCGCCTGCACGATCAGACGGCCGCTGGCGTTCACGGTGGCTCCGACCACCTCGTCGCCCACCGTCACCTCGACGGGCACCGGCTCGCCGGTGAGCATGCTGGTATCGACCGCAGACGACCCCTCGACCACCCGGCCGTCGGTGGCAATCTTCTCGCCTGGCCGCACGACGAACTGGTCGTCGAGTTGTAGCTCGGCAATCGGACGTCGCAGTTCGCGGCCGTCACGAAGTAGCACCACCTCCTTGGCGCCCATATCCATCAGCGCCCGTAGGGCGGCACCGGATCGCGACTTGGCTCTGACCTCCAGGTAGCGGCCGAGCAGGATGAAGACCGTCACTGCCGAGGCGACTTCGAGGTAGATGCTGGCGCCGGCATCATCGTGGCTACCGATCAATTCGAATCCCATCGTCATCCCAGGCATCCCGGCAGCACCGAAGAACAGCGCATATAGCGACCACAGGAACGCCGCACTGACGCCCAGGCTGATGAGGGTGTCCATCGTTGCCGCTCCGTGCCGGAGGTTCTTCCAGGCGGCCCGGTGGAACGGCCATGCTCCCCAGACGACGACCGGGGCCGCCAATGTCAGCGACGCCCACTGCCAGTAGGTGAACTGCAATGCCGGGATCATCGCCATCAGCACCACCGGAACGGTCAGTACCGTCGAGATCTGTAGCCGTTGGAGCAGCGAGGCGAGCTCTGGGTCTCGGTCGGACTGGCGGCTGGGAACCTCCCCACCCAGTTCGGCCGTCAGTTCTGACGCACCGTCGGGATCCGCGCTGGGCGCAGGTAGTTCCGCCTGGTACCCGGTCGCCTCCACCGTCGCAATCGCCTGCTCAAGGGTGACCTCCTCGGGTAGCGACACCCGGGCGATCTCGGTCGCGTAGTTCACCTCCGCCTCAACGCCGGGCAACCGGTTCAGCTTCTTCTCCACCCGAACAGCGCAGGAGGAGCAGGTCATACCGCCGATGTGGAGGTCGAAGGTCTGCCGGTCGGGTAGCGCGGTGTTGGTCACGACTCTCCCTTGGTTGAAGTAGTCAAGTCCACGAGCCGAACCCAGCAGTGGTTCAGCAGAGGTTCGGGGAAGTCGGGTGCGAGACGGTACAGCACCGTACGCCCGGACTTGCGCGAGACGACGAGGCCGGCAGTCCGGAGTAGACGCAACGCATAGGAGGTCGCGTCGGGTCCGATCTCCAATGCCAGTGACAGATCACCGACACTGAGTTCACCCACCTGCTCCAAGGCGTAGAGGATCCGCAGTCGAGTCGGCTCCGATAGGAGACTCAGGGTGCCGCTCAGAGCGGAGGCGTGGTCGGCGCTGAGCCCGTGGGATCGAACCGCGAGCACTCGCTCCGGGTCCGAGGGAGCCGATTCGTGTAATGTCTGCACATCCGTACGAACACACGGATATCTGCTGGTATTCCGCTGCGGCGGGGTGATTCATCGGCCTAGTCGTCGTTGTTGCCGACCAGGTCTCCTAGGCTTGGGGCATGGCTAAGCAGCGGCGCAGGAAGGCGCTGGACAATTGGCGCAAGGCGGAACGGCGCTACCAGCAGACGGTGCGCAAGGCGTTGACCGCTGCCGAAGGTGACGCCAGGATCACCAAAGACATGGCCGTTCGGCTGAGTCAGAGCAGGTTGCAGGCCGACAAGGCGATGCACCGCTACTTCCGCCACTTCCTGAAGTAGTCGGCTAGTGCCGAGGTCGCGTACCGGGGGCCAGAGTGCCTGCGGTGACGACAGTCAGTTGTCTTCGCTCTCTTCCTGGCCCAGCGCCAGCAGTGGGTCGTGCAGCTGATGGTCGGGGTCGATGGTTAGCAGGAACTCGCGGACGTGCGCGTCGATCTGCGCGAGTACTGCCTCCGCCTCGGCACGGTCGTCGCTGCCCGGGTCGTGGATCTCCCAGCGGATCAGGGGCACGGTGGATCCGGGCAGGTCCGCCGGTACGTCGCCGATCGCGATCACATGGGCCGCACCTGCCAGCATCTCCGATGTGACGGTCTTGGGGGTTTCGGTCAGCCCGGTGGCCACATCTCCGAGCAGATCGACCACCATCGGGTTGACGATGTTCTCCGGGTGAAGGCCGGCCGACGTCACCTGGAAACGACCTGGGGCGTAGAAGCGGAAGAGAGCGGCGGCCGTCTGGGATCGAGCGGCGTTGTGCTCGTCCAGCACGAGGATGGCTGGCTTCTCGAGCAGTGCGTCGACATCGACAGTGCCAAGCTGCTCGACCCGGGCGAGGGCCCGGCGGCCTGTCAGGATCGGCAGGAACCCGGTAACGGTCGCCTCCGCGGAGAGTTCCCGGTAGCACTCCATCACGATGTCCCGGAGCTCATGCCGCGGCATCGCGCCGCCGGTTCGGGCGACGAGTCCGTCGACTACGTTTTCGAGTTGCGCCGTGGCGTCAAGTCCGCTGCTGGTCATCCGGCTAGCTTCTCGCATCAGAGGGCAAACCGGCGGTATTCACGCCACCCAACTTCCATCGGTCAGTTGAACCCCTGGTGTGCTAAGGTCGCCTGATGGACTCAGCGGACCTCATCGCCCTGGAGACTGCCCGGGGGGCGCACAACTACCACCCCCTGCCAGTCGTCGTCGAATCGGCCGAGGGGGCGTGGGTCACCGATGTCGAAGGTCGCAAGTACCTGGACTTCCTGAGCGCCTACTCAGCCCTCAACTTCGGGCACCGCCACCCGCGGGTGGTGGCTGCCGCGATGCGTCAGCTCGGTCGTGTGACGCTGACCAGTAGGGCGGTCCACTCGGATCAGCTCGGACCGTTCTGTGCTGAACTCGCCGATCTCGTCGGGTTGGAGCGAGTGCTGCCGATGAACTCCGGGGCAGAGGCGGTCGAGTCCGCCATCAAGACCGCGAGGGCATGGGGCTACCGGATCAAGGGAGTCCCGGATGGCCAAGCCAAGATCATCGTGGCGCGGGACAACTTCCACGGCCGGACCACGACCATCATCTCCTTCAGTGACGATCCGGTCGCCCGCCGCGACTTCGGCCCCTACACCGCCGGATTCGTCTCGGTTTCCTATGGAGATCTGGAGGAATTGCGCTCGGCGCTGGCGGATCCGGACGTCGTCGGGTTTCTGGTGGAGCCGATCCAGGGGGAAGCCGGGGTGGTGGTGCCGCCGGCGGGGTATCTCGCAGCAGCTGCGGCCGCCTGTCGGGACGCGGGGGTGCTGTTCATCGCCGACGAGATCCAATCGGGACTCGGGCGCACGGGTGCGACGCTGGCGTGTGACTGGGAGGAAGTTGTCCCCGATGTCGTGCTGTTGGGCAAAGCCCTCGGTGGCGGGATCCTGCCGGTGTCGGCGGTGGTGTCCACCGACGAGGTGCTGGGCGTGCTGAATCCGGGCGAGCACGGCTCCACCTTCGGAGGCAATCCGTTGGCCATGGCTATCGGGCGGGAGGTTGTGGCAATGCTCGCCGAGGGCGAGCTGCAGCGGCGTTCCGCCGAGCTCGGCGACCACCTGCTCAGTCGGCTGCGCTCTGAGGCGCCGACGTCCGTCCGGGAGATCCGCGGACGAGGATTGTGGGCTGGAATCGAGACCACGGCCGACGCCGGCCCGGCGCGGACCCGGTGCGAGCGCGCCCTCGAATTGGGCGTCATCGCGAAGGAGACGCACGCGACCACGATCCGGCTGGCCCCGCCGCTGGTGATCGAACGCGATGACCTGGATCACGGTATTGACGTGGTTCTGGAAGTCCTCGGCTGAAGTCAGCGGTCAGACATGGAGTGGCAGCCGCGGCTGAACAAGGTCTCCGGCTGGGGCAGCCAGGGGGATGCCGTCAGCGCCGACGAGGCGGCGGTGTTGGCGCTGCTGGCGCGTGAGCAGTTCGGTGCGACAGACTCCGCTGTCGCACCGCTGACCGCGGCCGACTTCTCATTGCCGCCGTCGAAGGTGGTCCCGCCTGAGTCATTGAGTGCCATCACCACCGATCGCCGGGCGGACCGGCTGGCGCACGCGAGCGGCAAGTCCTTCCCGGATCTCGCCCGGGCACGGACCGGCCGCGTCGACCACGCACCCGACCTGGTGGCCTATCCGCGGACCGAGGCCGATATCAGCGAACTCCTCGACTGGGCCGCGGCTGAATTGATCGCCGTCATTCCCTACGGGGGTGGATCCTCGGTCGTCGGCGGTGTCACCCCGGACGTCGGGCCCGGGTACCGAGGGTCACTGTCGTTGGATCTACAACGTCTCGATCGGGTGCTGGAGGTGGACCCGGTGTCGCGCGCCGCGCGTGCCCAGGCCGGGGTGCTCGGCCCCGATCTCGCTCGACAGCTGAAGTCGAGTGGGCTGGCCCTGCGTCATTACCCGCAGAGCTATCAGTACTCCACCCTGGGTGGCTGGATCGCCACCCGGGCGGGTGGTCACTATGCCACCGGGCCGACCCACATCGACGACTTCGTCGAGGCCGTCCGGGTGATCTCACCGGCTGGGACCTGGCAGACCCGACGGCTCCCGGCAGCCGGCGCCGGTCCTGACCCGAACCGGCTGATGCTGGGCTCGGAAGGCACTCTGGGCATTTTGACGGAAGCCTGGATCAGGCTGCAGCCGCGGCCCGGTTTCCGGGCTGCTGCGACCGTCCGGTTCGACAGTCTGCCGACGGCCGTCGCAGCCGTCCGCGAGATCGCCCAAGCGGGGTTGAATCCCGCCAATCTGCGGTTGTTGGATCGGGTTGAGGCTCGCAACGCACTGGTCGCGGACGGGACCGCGGAGGTGCTCGTCATCGGATTCGAGTCCGCGGATCATGATGTCGCAGGGCTGCTGGACCGGGCGTTGGAATGTACTGGTGACCACGGCGGTGTCACTGCCCCTTCGCGGGCGCCGGCCGACCGGGACTCGGTCGCGGCGGATTCGGACACTCCCCGGCCCAGATCCGCGCAGGCCTGGCGCGACGCGTTCCTGCGGATGCCCTACTACCGCGATGAGTTGCTGGGGTACGGGATCATCTCCGAGACGTTCGAGACGGCTGTCACGTGGGACCGGTTCGAGGCGTTGCACGCAGCGGTCACGACGGCTGTGACGTCAGCACTGGCGGCGGAACGGTTGGCTCCGGCCACAGTCTCCTGCCGGTTCACCCATGTCTATCCGGACGGTGTCGCTCCGTACTTCACAGTGTTGGCGAGAGGAACCCACGGCGACCTCGACCGACAATGGTGGACTGTGAAGCAGGCCGCGAGTGAGGCGATCATGGCGGCCGGCGGGACCATCACTCACCATCACGGGGTAGGTCGGGACCACGTCCCGTGGTATCGCCAGGAGCGGCCCGACCTGTTCGCCGCTGCGCTCGCGGGGGCAGGCCGGGAGCTGGACCCTGCTGGGATCATGAACCCCGGAGTCCTCGGCCTGCGGGTCGGGCGGTGACGGCGAGCGTCGGGCGGTGACGTTGACCCGGGGCGGTCAGGCGTCGGCCAGGGCCGCAAGCGCGAGTTCCCGGGTCTTGGCTATGTCCTCGGGTGTGTAGACCCCATTGACACCGGAGATCGCGGCAAGTTTCATACCGTGCTTGAGGCCCAGCCGGTAGATCTCCTTGACCTTCTCCCACTCGATATTGCGGCCCACGGTGAAGGTTTCGTAGCGCCCTTCCAGCGCCAGCACCACGGTCTCCGCGAGGCACGCATAGGCGACACCCTTCGGCAGGCCTATGTCCTTCATTTTCACCTCGCCAGGCAGTTCGATCTCGCCCGATTCGACCACCAGCACATCAGGGCGCTTGGCGACATCCTCGGCGGAGAGGTCGAGCGGACGGGCGACGTCGGTGATCACACAACCGGGTTTGACCGCCATGATGTCGAGTACTCGCTTCCCCGCTCCAGAGGTGGCGGTCACGATCACGTCCATGTTCGGCAGGTGTTCGTTCGGCGTCGCTGCCACGAAGATCTCGGCTCGTGGGTTCTCCCGCTCGATATCGTGTTTGAGGGCCAACAGCTTCGCCGACTCGGGTGAGACCAGCCAGAGTTCGTCACTGGCGAGAGCGAGCAGCCGAGCACAGACAGAGCCGATCGCGCCGGTGGCTCCGACGACCATCGCCTTGCCCTTCATCCGACCTTCGTCGTCCATCTCGGCAATGCCGAGTTGGAGCAGGGCTTCGTGCGCTGCCCAGAGAGCGCCGGACGCGCTGTAGCTGTTGCCCGTGGTGATCGGCAGCGGCGCCTGCTTGGCGACGGTGACTCCCGCGTCGCCGACCACTTTGGTGAACGCCCCCAGGCCCATGATCTGGGCGCCCAACTTCTTCGCAGTCTCGGCCGCGTGCAGCAGTCGGGCGTAGGTGAATTCCGGCTTGTGTGCCATCAGTTCCTTGGGGGTGCCCCCGACCGTGATCAGCCAGCCCTCCGCCTCGGCGCCGGTCGGTGACTTGATGCCGGTGATGTGGCTGTAGGTGAACGGCGGAGCGTAAGCCATCACCTTTTCCACCGCATCCATCACGATCGGCGGTGACACCTTGGAAATCGTGCCGAGCGGCTCCACAGCCTCGAAGAACTTCTGCGACAGTGGATGGATCACGAACGCGAACCGGCTCTTGCGCTTGGGGCCGCTCGGGTAGAGGACACGTGGTTCCATCCCGGCCGAGACGATCATGTCCAGCAGGTCGTCGTTGGTCAGGTTTCCGGAGGCGTTGGTTGCGATGGACCTCATCATCGCCTCCAGCACGGCCGCCGAGACGGTGACGTCGAAGGGTTGCGGGGTGGCGTCCAGCACCATGTCCACACCCCGACTGGCCAGTTCCGCCAACCGTTCGTCGGAGATCGCAGACGTCACCAGGGTTTTCCCTGCCAGGTCCTCCAAGCCGAAGCCGATCAATTCGTCGTAGGTCGCGACCACCACATCGCAGTCTCGAGCGGCGCGGCGGGCCAACGCGTGACTTATGCCTTGACCGGGTGCCTTGATCTGCGACTTCACGGCGGCCGGCAACTGCCGGATCGGCCACATCCCAACGTCTGCAGCCAGACCGAGGGCCGCGTTGGAGTCCAACCTTGCCGGCAGGTCGAGTCGCAGCAGCGGGTCGGCGAACTCGAGGTTGTCGGTGTACTCGCGCAGGATGCGGGTGGTTCGGGCATGGTTGACACCGCCGAGGACGACGGTGCGCGCATTGTTGAAGAACCCAGGCAGGTCGGTTTGCAGCGTGCGGATCGCCCACTCCTGCAGGACATCGCGCAACGCATGGCCATCGACCACCGGTGAGGTCGTGGCCGCACTCATCACCCGCTCGACCGCTGCCAGTTCGCCGTCATACAGGCCGGCCGCGCGCGCTTCCCGGATGCCGGTCACGGCAATGGCGGAGGCCAACCCGTCCCACTCCCGGACAAGTTCCTCAGCGGCCGTCACGTCGCCGTCGGTTCCGACCCGCACCAGCCGGAAGTCGTGTTCAAGGAAGGTCACCTCTTCATCGAAATCACGATCCGAGTCGGCGAGGCTGACGTTGACGATGATCGCGGGCTGGTCCTCGGTCACTGTGACTCCTTGGGTAGTTGCGGGAGTGGCTGCAACGGTCAGACCATCGCTGACGCGTCGAATTCCGGGTGGTCGACCATGAAGTCCATGAGTCGACCGGCGTAGCTCTCGAAGTTCGGGCATTTGAGGCCAGTGCCCACCAGGTCGGCCGTGGTGTTCGCGGTCGAGTAGGTGGTGGGGGAGGCGAAGTAGTCGAGCCCTTCGGCGGGCAGACCGAGTAGCCGTTCCATCCCGGGCACGGAGCCGACCAGAGTTCGGGTGATGCTCAGTGGAAGCGGCACCCAGATCACCCGCTTGCCGAGGTGGCTGGCGAACGCATCGACCAGTTGTCGGGCCGTCGGCGGGTTGGGGTCGGTCAGGGCGTAGGTCCGGCCGAGGGACTTGTCCATCACTGATAGTTCGTCCATCGCCTCGATTACGAAGTCACGCGGCACCAGCGAGACCTTGACCTCGTCAGCGTTGCCGACTGCAGGGACCACCGCGACCATCGGCTGCTTCCGCATGAAGGTGGCCAGGAAGTAGGGTCCGTCGTACTTCTGGGTCTCGCCGGTCCGCGAGTCACCGACCACGATTCCCGGCCGGTAGATGGTCGCCGGCAGCCCTGCTTCCATCGCCTCCCGGACCAGCAGTTCGGCGGCGTACTTGGTGGATTCGTAGTGGTTCAGGAAGCCCTGGCCCTCGTCCAGTCCATCCTCGGTGAATTCGCCGTCGTAGTTCCCACTGACGTAGCAGGTGCTGACGTACTGGAGTCGGTGCAGGTGTTCCCGGGACCAACAGAAGTCAATGATTCTTGCGGTGCCGTCCACGTTGACCCGCTGAGCCACCGCCTCCGGGACGGTCAGGTCGTATACCGCCGCCAGATGCCAGACCTCGGTGACGTCCTCCAGCCGACCCTGATCATCCGGATCCACGCCGAGGCCGGCGGCGGTTATGTCGCCGGTGATCAGTTCGATCCGATCGACGGTGTGTGGATGTGCCTTTTCGATGTCGGCGAGGCGCTTCTCGGCAGCCTCAAGGTGTTGCGGCTGGACCAGGCAGATGGCTACCACGCCGTCGCGCCTGGCCAGCAGCTTCGGCAGCAGGGCGGAGCCGAGGAAGCCCGGGAAACCTGTCATCAGTAGTGAACTCACGCGACTCGCCTTCTTGCGTCCTTCGGTGGGGGCTCGGCTCGCCAGGTGTCCGCTGGGACATGACCCGGAACGTAGGCGAACCGCTGCCCCAGGGGTCGTTTCGACCCTAGCAGTCAGGAACGGTTGAGGTCCCGCCACGAACAGGCGGTCAGCACCCTCCAGCCGGGGGCTGTCTAGGGTTGCCGAGTGGCGCACACCGGGACCGGCAACGACGTCTCGTCAACTCCGCTGGCGGAGTACCTCGCCGAGCGGACACGTTGGCTGAACGCCGAAGGCTTCCATCCGGGCGAGGCCCTGGCGGTGACGGCCTCCTGCCGCGATGAGCTTGTGGCCGACCTTCGAGCCGGGGTCCGGCGCTGGTGGGACAACGCCTTTGACTTCAGCAGTCTCTCCGGACTTCCGTTGGCGGGAGTGACGGGGATGCGCGCAGTGCTGGACCACACGCCGGAGGAGGTGCGCCGGCAGCAGGTGGTGGTGTTCGCAATGCCCCACGTTGGTCTGCTGCCCGACGGCACCTATGGCCAGGTCATGCGACGGGGGCGCAGTCACGCGACCGCCGCCTGCGGGTCACTGATTGCCGCGGCGGCATGGGCCGAGGATGCGGCTGGTGACCCGATGGCTGCCGAGGTGCAGATCGACCCGCTCGATCCGGAGCAGTCCCTAGTCCGGGCCCGTCTCCTTCGCAGTGACTCGCAGTTCTTCCGGCGCTCGCCGCTCGCGTTGGCGCAGTGGGTCGCGGAGTTGATGCTCGTCGACCTCTGGCGGCTGGTCGAGTCCTTCGGCCGGGTTCAAGACGTCGACGTCGCGGTGATCCTGGCGGTACTTGTGAACGGCGCCGACGGCGACACGGTGCTGCCGTCACGTTCCCGCATGCGTCGCCAAGGTGTGGTCGTGGACGTTCCGGCAAGCTAGAGTGCAGCGGGTGACGCGCCGACTGGGACCTCGAGATCGCGTCTTCCGACTCCTCGACGGCAGGGTCTTCGGCTACTCGGAGCTTGGCGATCCCACTGGCTTCCCGGTGGTCTACTGCCACGGCGGATTGAGTAGCCGGATCGATGCCGGATCCGCGGACGCACCCGCTCGGGCCGCCGGAATCCGGCTATTGGCTCCCGATCGTCCCGGTATCGGGCTATCGCAGCGCAATCCCGGTTTCACCCTGGCGGACTGGGCCGGAGATGTTTCGGAGTTGACCGAGCATCTTGGCGCCGACAGGTTCGCCGCCATGGGGTGGTCATTCGGGGGGGCCTACGCGGTGGGGATCGGCAACTACCTGCCGGATCACGTCAGCGACGTGGTCTTGATCGCGAGTGGAATCCCACGCGACTGGCCGGGAATGCTGACGGAGATCAACTCGATGGACAGGTTGTTCCTGCGGCTGTCCGGTGCGGGATCGATCCTCGATCGGGCCGCATTCACTGCCATGCGGTTGGTTGCCTTGCACGCGCCCCGACAGTTCGTGAAGACCACCGTTCGCGATCTGGCCCCGCAGTCGCGTGCTGCGGTCACTCGTGATCCGAAGGAGTTTCTTCGGGCGACCGCCGAGGGTCTGTCAAATCCGGGCGGAGTGGTGGACGACTACCGAGTTTGGAATGCGCCCTGGGGATTCGACCTCGCACAGTTGGCGGTGCCGGTTCATCTCTGGCACGGCAGCGACGACGAACTCTGCCCACCCGAGTGGTCGCACCGCCTCGCCGAGGTGATACCCGACGCGACTTTGACAGCTGTACCAGGCGCTGGCCATTGGGTGGCTCGCGACCATTGGTCCGAGATTTTCGACGCGATCCGCAGGTAGTGCCGGCGGGTACCGGGCTGCGACGTAGCTGCTCAGTTGCGGGCCGCGTAGCCAGCGGCCAACGAGGTGGCGATCGCCAGCCAGGCGAGGTAGGGGACCAACAGGATTCCCGCCCAGGTCTGCGACCGCCAGGCGACCACCAGCGCTGGCACAGTTGCCAGCGTGGCGATGAGTAGGCACGCGGCCGCGGCCCAGAGGTTGTGATCGATATAGAACAGCCGGGCCCAGGCCAGCGCGCCGACGATGCTGACCGCCAGGGTCGAAAGCCAAAGCCACCGCTGCGCTGCCGTTCCGGTCACGGCTACCGCGATTCCCGCGGCGATCAGGACAGCGAAGTTGTAGGGCCAGATAAGGCCAAAGACAACATCCGGCGGCTGCCACGCTGGTCGTGCCAGCTCTCGGTACCAAGAGTCACCGGTGGAGACCCAGATACCTGAGCCTGCCGCATAGACGATGACCAGCAGGGTGCTGACTGCGGCTGACAGGAATCTCATGTAGTCAGTGTCGCGGGTGGCCGCCGGTGCGCACCTTGGGGATGCAGTCTCGCTGCCCGGGGGCTTCGAGTCGGCTGCGACGTGACAGATTGATCGGGTGGACGCGACCGAAACTGTGAACGAATTCGCCCAGCTGGGGCTCCGGACCGAACTTGCTGAGAGCCTGACGCAACTCGGGTACGAGGCGCCAACCCCGATTCAGCGGTCGGCCATCCCGCAGATGTTGGCGGGCAAGGACCTGCTCTGCCAGGCAGCAACGGGTACCGGAAAGACAGCCGCCTTCGCGTTGCCGCTGCTGAACCAGCGCGCCGAGTGGGAGCGCGGTAAGAAGCCCACTGCTCTGGTACTGGCGCCGACGCGAGAGCTGTGTATGCAGGTCGCGGAGGCAGTGCACCGCTACGGCAGACCGTTCGGGATGCGAACCCTGCCGGTCTACGGCGGGCAGCCGATCGGACGACAGATCAGCGCGCTCAAGAGGGGCGTCGACATCGTGGTGGCGACGCCGGGCAGGGCGTTGGACCTGCTCCAGCGCGGGACGCTGTCGCTGTCGGAGGTCCAGACGGTCGTCCTCGACGAAGCCGACGAAATGCTGGACATGGGGTTCGCCGAAGATATCGAAGCGATCCTGGAGCAGGCGCCATCGGAACGTCAGACAGTGATGTTCTCGGCAACGATGCCGAAGCGGATCCTGCGGATCGCGAAGGCTCACCTGCGCGATCCGCTACGGATTGAGATCCCGCGCGAAGTCCAGGATGAGGGGGAAGGCCCGAAGATCCAACAGACCGCCTACATCGTTTCCAGGGCGCACAAGGTCGCGGCCCTAGGTCGGATTCTGGATGTCGAGGCGCCCACTGCTGCTCTGGTCTTCTGTCGTACCCGAGATGAGGTCGATCAGCTGGCGGAAACACTGAATGGCCGGGGCTACCGGGCAGAGGGTTTGCACGGGGGTATGGATCAAGCGCAGCGGGATCGGGTGATGGGTCGGCTGCGTAGTGGCAATGCTGAACTGTTGGTTGCGACTGATGTGGCCGCCAGGGGGCTCGATATCGACCACCTGACGCATGTCATCAACTTCGATGTGCCGGCGGCCCCCGAGTCATATGTTCACCGGATCGGTCGGGTGGGCCGCGGTGATCGACGTGGGGTGGCTATCACGATTGCCGAACCTCGGGAACAACGGCTGCTCCGGACGATTGAGCGGAGCATTCGTCAAAGGATCGACATTGCGAAAGTGCCAACTTCAGCTGAACTTCGGGAGCGCCGGCTCACCGCTACTCGCAACAATCTTGCGCGGATTTGCCTGGACGAGGATTTGGATGATTACCGCGGTCTACTGGGTTCGCTGACCGTCGACTTCAACATCGACCAAGTGACGTTGGCGGCCATCAAGATGGCGCACCTGGCGACCGTTGGCGAGGCGGGGGAAGCCGATATCCCACAAGTGGAGTTCAGCTCGTCGGAGCGGCACGGGGATCGGGGTGGGAACCGCGGAAAGTCGTCCACCCGGGGCGGTCGTGCCGGGCAGAAGATTCGTCCTGGCAGTTCGAGGGGCAAGATGCAACGGCTCTTCATTTCCGCTGGCGCGGAGGCGGGGATTCGACCGCAGGATGTGGTGGGTGCGATCGCGAATGAGACGACTTTGGCCGGCTCGGATGTGGGCGTGATCGACATCTCCGCGCGATTCAGCACTGTCGAGGTTCCAGCGGACTCTGCCAAGGAAGTGATCGCAGCTCTTTCGGCCACCCGGATCAAGGGCAAGAAGGTCAAGGCCCGTCGGGATCGGCACTAGCGAAAGGGCGGAGGCCTCAGTGGGACACAAGCCCCTTGACCACCAGAACACCGATCACGACGACGACAATCAGACCCACATACAACAGGGCCCGCCCCCGACTAGTTGGGACCAGGCGGGCGGCCCGGTAGCCCGTGACGGCCACGAAGGCGAGAATCAACCCCTCGGACACGCGAATGCCTGAGGAGCCCCAGACGAGGACGGGGAGCGCGGCAACAACTGCGACGCTCATCCCACCTGCGCTCTGAGCGGCGAGCAGTCGTAAGGCGCTTGGGTCGAGCAGGCCCTTGTTGACGAGGCGGCTGGAGAGCCGGAAGGCAACCTGATGAGCCAACAGCAGGGCCACGGCTGTGATCAGAATGGTCAGCCACACTTCCGACTCGGACGGTGATGCGTTCGGTGGCTGGGCCACCAGTACCGCGAGCAGGGATAACCCAACGTACAGAGCCATTGTGATCGCTTCGTGGAACCAGTCTCTGCGCCACTCCTCGGTCGCGGGCGCCGCGTTCGTGCCATCAGCCATGCTGCAATTGTGGCGCCACCCGACCTGCGGCGGCTGCGGCGACCCGAGGGAAATCTGGCGACGCAGCCGGTTCTGGGCTTGAGTCCGACTCCAGGCGATCGCAGTTGTCCATCGCCTTGCTGAACCTTCTGCGCCCCCGGAGTCTGCTGGCGCGCCCAACTCGACCGCGTTCGCGCGCGCCTGATGCCCGGGTGGGTTGTCGGTGTCGGCGACCCACCCGGGTAGCAGTTGCCGCTGGCGGCCTCGCGTCCCGGGAACCCATTTGGCTTGTGCGCTGGCGTCG
>JAUPKM010000410.1 GCA_030837445.1 Actinomycetota bacterium | reverse complement strand
GCTACCGCTGGAGAGAGCCGTGTCCAGGGCGCCGAGGGTGGGATCGGTGGGCGCGGTGAGGGCGTTGGGGTCAAGTTCGGCCATCGGCCCGAGCATGATGAACGGCAGGGCCACTCCAATCGCCAACGCGAGGGCAGCCCAGTGGCGGAGGACACGATCGCTGCGGCGTGACAGCGCAAGGAGGCCGACGCCGAGCACCGCGTAGGTGATCAGAATGTCGCCGATGTAGAAGAACACCGCGTGGATGAGGCCGATCACGCCCAGGCCAACCAGTCGGCGGGCGAACCGCTGCCGGTTCCCAGCGCTGCCGTCGCGCAAGATGAACGCGGCGCTATAGCCGAACAGGAAGGAGAACAGCAGGTAGAACTTGCCCTGGGCCAATGCGATGACGAGGAATGCGCTCGCCTGGTCTGCGATCCCGGTGAGGGAGGCGGCAGTGAAGCCGTCCACGGAGATCCCCAGCGGTGGTCCATTGACGACGACGATTCCGAGCAGGGCGACGCCCCGAAGTCGGTCCGGGAAGACCTGGCGGCCAGTTGTGGTGGCCATGTTTGGACGCTATCAGGGGGCGGCGAACACTACGTTGGAACCGTGGCCAATTCACACTCGAGCCCCGCTGATCCGGCCGGGGATCACGATCCGTTCATCATCACCGACCCCAGGCGGTTGCGGCTGATCCTGGTGGTGGTCGGTCTGTCTCTGATGATGGTTGTCTCGGGGGTGAGTGGCCTCAATATCGCCCTCCCCGACATGGCCCGTGACACCGGTGCCACTCAGAGTCAGTTGCAGTGGATTGTCGACGCCTACACCGTGACGCTGGCCGGTCTACTTTTCACCTCCGGGGCCATCGGCGACCGGTTCGGTCGTCGTCGACTGCTGATTTCAGGTCTGGCGCTGTTCGGGTTGGCGGCGGGTGGGGCGCTGTTCACGCACGAACCCAGCTGGCTTATCGGCTATCGGGCACTGATGGGGGTTGGCGCCGCGATGGTGATGCCGACGACGTTGTCGATCATCACCACCTCTTTTCCGGTTGCCCGTCGGCCGCAGGCAATCGGCCTCTGGATTGGGATGGCCAGTGGCGGGGCGGTGCTGGGGCTGGTGGCCTCGGGTTTGCTGCTCGAATGGTTCTCGTGGAGTTCCTTCTTCGTGCTCAACGTGGTGCTGGCGGCGTTGGCGCTTGTGGGAGCAGTCGCAGTTGCGCCCAACTCTGTTGATGAGCATCCGCCCGGTCTCGACCTGATCGGGGCGGTGCTGACCATCCTCGCTGTCGGTGGCCTCGTTTTCGGCACGATTGAAGGGCCGGTGCAAGGGTGGGGTTCCTGGCAGACGGTCACTGCGTTCACCGTCGGCATCCTGGGCGCCGTGGGTTTCGTCGTGTGGGGACTCAAGGCGAAAGAGCCACTGCTCGACCCGAGACTGTTCCGACTACGGGGTTACAGCAGCGGCGCAGCATCGAACTTCATCCAGTTCTTTGCCGCATTCGGGTTCTTCTTCATCTCCTCGCAGTACCTGCAATTCGTCGTCGGGCTGTCGCCACTGCTGACCGCTTGCGCGATGCTGCCGATGTCGGCGGTCGTGATCCCGCTGTCACGGATCGCGCCCGGACTGGCGATCCGCTTCGGCTTCAATCGGGTTGGTGCGTTGGGGCTGGGCGCCATGGCCGTGGGGGTCGCTACCTTCGCCACACTGCAGGTTGAGTTGAACTACTGGGTCTTCCTGGCCGGGTTGGTGGTGTTCGGCGCGGGCATGGCCTTCGCTGGCGGACCTGCCACGACAGCCATCACGTCCTCGCTGCCGCGGGCGAAGCAGGGCATTGCCTCGTCGACCAATGACACCAGCCGGGAATTGGGCAGCGCGCTCGGCATCGCCGTGTTGGGAAGCGTCCTCAACGGTGTCTACCGGGCCAACCTCGAACCTCACCTCAGCGAAGCGCCGCCGGCGGCCGCGGAGGCTGCGACCGCTTCGATCGCAGCCGCTCAGGAGATGGCCACGAAACTCCCCGTCCAGGGTGCGGAGTTGGCAGCCGCGGCCGACCAGGCATTCATGTCCGGCGTCTCGCAGGCATTCGCGGTAGGGGCGGGCGCGCTGGCGCTGGGATCGCTATTCGTGTTGTGGCGCGCACCTCGGCAGGGTGCCGATCCGGGGACGGGCGTAGTGGTGGAGTCGGGCACCCCCGGCATGGCCGCCGGGGACCACTAGAGCGTCGCACTGACCGAGGCTTGGCCGCTGAATGTGAGGTGCACCGGGTCGACAGGCCCGGCCGGCCTCGACACAATTGCTGTGACCCCGGTCGGGCCGGCTCTGCAGGATGTCGTCCGACGCCAGACCTACCAGCGGAGTACCCATGCAGCCGATCGATGTCCTCCTCCTTTCCCGTGACGATGTCCTCGCCTTGGATCTGAGTCCGAGTCAGGTGGTGGCCGCCGTGACGAGAGCACTGGCGGAGCACGCCGCTGGTAGCTACGAGATGCGACCCAAGATAGGAGTCCACCCCACTGGTACCGACCCGGCCAACTTCATCCACGCGATGCCGGGCTATCTGCACGAGCTGGACGCCTGTGGACTGAAGTGGGTGGGTGGATTCGCAAAGAACGGGCAGCGAGATCTGCCCAACGTCACGGGAGTGCAGATCATCAATGACACGGCGACGGGTGTCCCGTTGGCGATCATGGATTGTGGCTACCTGACCGGGCTTCGGACCGCCGCGGTCAGCGCCATTGCGGCGCGCGAATGTGCGAGGGATGGGGCTGAGTTGCTGGCGGTGGTCGGCTGCGGGTTCGAGGGCACCAAGCATGTGCGATTTCTGACCGAGTTGGTCCCTTCGTTGCGCACGGTACGGCTCTACGACATCCGGCCCGAAGCGGTGGCGCGTCTCGCTGACGAGGTCGCCACATACTTCGACGGTGAGATCGTCCGGTGCCAGGGTGTGGCTGAGTGCCTGCACGGCGCTGACGTCATCTCCACCTGCACTGACGGCAGCGAGCAGGTGGTGGCGCCGCAGCTGTTCAAGGCCGGAGCGTTTGCGGTCGGTATCGAGGGGGGCTGCGCCTTCACCGCGGAGGCCCTGCAATCGGCGGATAAGTTCGTGGTGGACGATGTGGAACTTGCCGAATACTTCGACCGAATCGGGCAAGACCGGGTCACAGAGGACGGCGAACCAGACCCCGAGTTTCCCGGCGGGATGCCCGAGGTCTACGCGACCATAGGTGAGATCGTTACCGGTCGGCGCACCGGTCGACAGGGCGCGGACGAGCGCATCGTCGCCACCCCGATCGGAATGGCCATCTGTGACGTCGCGCTGGCGCGGCTGGCGTATGAGACCGCGCTGGACCTCGGGATTGGGACCCGAGTCAGGATGGCGTAGCTGCCCAACGCGCTGAACAACCTGCGCGGTGGGGGACGACACAGGTCGGCT
>JAUPKM010000409.1 GCA_030837445.1 Actinomycetota bacterium | reverse complement strand
GGCCAGTCAAAGACTCCCCGAATGAACGCCCGGGAAAGGCGGACGCCGCCCGCTCCCGCCAGACACCAGTATTGCGGCGCCCTCGCGGTCTCGGAATTCGCGATTGCCGGGGCGCCCTCGCGGTCTCGGAATTCGCGATTGCCGGGTCGCCCTCGCGGTCTCGGAATTCGCGATTGCCGGGTCGCCCTCGCGGTCTCAGCAGTCGGGATTCTTGCGCCCCAATCGCGAGACGAAATTGGCCCAAGGCGAAGCGCCAGCGCCCGCGCTGGCTCCGATGCGCCCACACCGGAGCAAACTGTCGGTCGCTTGGCTAGGCTGCTCAGAAGTCACGATCCCGAGGACACCGGCACCCCGCCGGTTAGTCCTGCTCACGCTTCGCCCCGAATGGAGGAACCGTGTCCGCTGCCCAACGTCATGACGTGCACGAAGACGGCAACCCCGGTCCCGATGAGATTCTGCGGAGCCCGGAGTTCACGGAACTGATCGAGGAGATCATGACCTCCTCCGGGCGTAGTCGCGAGTCCGTGACAGAGGAGGTCTCCGACTGCCTCAAGGAGATGGCGACAGTTCCAAGCGTCACGTCCACCTCCCAGCTGATCTGGAAGCGGCTGGGGAAGTGGATGACGAGGGCGTACTCGATCGACGTGGATGAGAACGGCTTGAAGGCGCTGCGGGAGTTGGGCAAGGACGCTTCGCTGATCTTCCTACCCAATCACCGCTCGTACCTGGACCCGATGATCCTGCGGGCGACCCTGAAGAAGCACGGATTCCCTGTCAACTACGTTCTCGGGGGCGACAATCTGGCGTTCTGGCCTATGTCGGCGCTCGCGAAGCGCAATGGCATCGTCTTCATCCGGCGGGAATTCAAGACGGCCACCGTCTACAAGGCGACGCTTCGGCATTACCTGGCCTATCTCATGGCCCATAAGTGCAACCTCGAGTGGTACATCGAGGGCGGGCGATCGAGGACCGGCAAGCTTCGCCCACCCCGATACGGGATCCTCAGCTACGTGGTGGACGCCTTCGCGCAGGCGAAGGACGAGACGGTCTACATCGTGCCGGTGTCGATCAGTTACGACCAACAGCACGAAATCGGTGCCATTTCAGCGGAGGAGCTCGGAGCTGACAAGTCACCTGAGAGCGTCGGATGGCTGGTCAACTATGCGCGCGCGCAATCGCGCCGAATGGGACGCGTCCACCTCCGATTCGGCACGCCGCTATCACTTCGGGAGGGGCTGGACTCAGTCCGACAGCAGGAACTTGACAAGGCTGCCGAGCGTGGCGTCGAACCGCCAGCGGACCTTGAACGTTATGCAGTGCCCAAGGTTGCCTTCGAGGTGTCATATCGGATAAACAAGGTCACCCCGATTTCGGCGACATCCCTGGTCACGTTCGCCCTGCTGGACAATGATGAGCGCTCGCTGACGCTTGACCAAGGCCGGGCAATCCTTCGGCCACTGCTGGACTACATCGCCGCCCGCGGACTGCCGCTCACCTCAGATGTCGACCTCAGCGACAACGGTGGGGTTCGCGACGCCCTAGCGACGCTGATCCGAGAGGGAGTCGTGTCCGTCTACGCGGGGGGCACCGAACCCGTGTATGCGATCGCCGACGATCGCCAACATGAAGCGGGGTTCTATCGGAACACCGTCATCCACTTCTTCAACACCCGAGCGATCATGGAGGTCGCACTGGTCAAGATGGCCCAGGAAGAAGCCAGTGATGTCGCGGCCGCCACCTGGTCCTACGCCAAGAAGCTGCGCGATCTCCTGAAATACGAGTTCTTCTTCCCGACCACCCGAGAGTTCGCGGCCGCGATTGAGCGTGAGGTAGCGCTGGTTCGACCGAACTGGGAGCACGAGAAGGATGACTTCGATGCCGCGGCGACCCTAGACATCCTGCGAACCTCCAACCTCCACTTGGCACATCGCGTGATCGGGCCACTACTGGAGGCCTACGAAGTGGTGGCTCTGCAACTGGCCGCCCGCGAACCCTCCCGGCCGCTTGAGCGCAAGGAATTCCTGGAGGAATGCATCGGCGTCGCTCGACAATGGTGGCTGCAAGGCGATCTGCACAGTCCGGAATCGATCTCCAAGGATCTGTTCTCCGGCGCGCTGCAGCTGGCCGCGAATCGAGATCTACTGGAGTCCGGGACGGCCGATCTTCGCAGGCGGCGCCAGGAGTTCGCCGCCGAACTGACCGAAGCCGTCCGCCTGGTGCAAGTAGTCCGCGGGATGGCGACAGAGACCGAATGGCTGGACCCGCGCGCTGTGGAGCGCGTGGAGGAGGAGATCTGATGACTGATATCCAATGGCTTCTGGAGGACGTCGAGGCGAGCCCGGACGGTCCACAGGTCGCCGCGTTCTTCGACTTCGACGGCACCCTGATCGACGGGTTCTCCGCCAAAGCCTTCTTCAAGGAACGACTCAAGAATCGGGATATCGGGCTGCGAGAACTACTGCGCACCGTCTACGAATCCGCCAGCGTGGAGCGGCGCGGGCAAGACATCTCGAAGCTGATGGACGTTGCCATCGGAGCGTTGGCGGGGCGTCCGCTGGATGAAATCAACGAGATCGGCGAGGAACTCTTCCGCAAGAAGATCGCCGGGATGATCTACCCCGATGCCCGTGCTCTCCTCGCCGCACATGTCGAGAAAGGGCACACGCTGGTGATCGCTTCGTCAGCCACGCCGCCGCAAATCGAGCCGGCCGCCCGTGAGCTTGGCGTGCCCTATGTGCTGGCCACCCGATTCGAGGTCTCCGACGGCACCCTGACAGGTCGGATCGACGGGGACATCCGCTGGGGACCGGGCAAAGCCGCGGCCGTGACAGAGTTCGCAGCCGAGCATGAAATCGACCTCGCCGAGTCATTCGCCTATGCAAATGGCACCGAGGATCTTGAATTCCTCGCGGCGGTGGGTCGGCCACGACCACTGAACCCTGAGGAGGGCCTGACGATCCTCGCTGAGGAGCGTGGCTGGCCGACTAACAAGTTGTTTCGGCCGAAGCAGATCGGGCCCACCGAGGTCGTCCGCAGCGCCCTTGCGTACGGCAGCCTGGGCTTCGGCTTTGGTGTCGGCGCTGTGACTGCGGCCGTCAACGGCAGCCGGCGCTCCGGGGCGAACCTGGCGGCAGCCGTCGGATCCGACCTGGCCCTTGCAGCCGGCGGTATCCAACTGAACGTGATCGGCCAGGAGAACCTGTGGGCCGCACGACCGGCGGTCTTCCTGTTCAACCATCAGAGCCAATTAGACGTCCTCATCTTGGGGGCATTGCTGCGGCAGGACTTCACAGGTGTGGCAAAGATCCAGGCGTCCCATGATCCGCTGTTCGCCCCGATCGGTTACTTGGCGGACGTCGCTTATGTCGACCGGGGCAACACGACTCAAGCGCGGCAGGCGTTGGCCCCAGTGGTGGCGGCCCTGAAGGGCGGCCGGTCGATCGCGATCTCACCGGAGGGCACCCGGTCGGTCACCGAGCGAATCCTGCCCTTCAAAAAGGGCGCGTTCCACATGGCGATGCAGGCCGGAGTTCCGATCGTCCCGATCGTGGTCCGCAACGCTGGCGAACTGATGCGCCCCAACGCCCTCTTCATGGCTCCCGGCCGACTCGACGTTCGGGTGTTGGAACCGATCTCCACCGATGACTGGACGGTGGACGACCTCGAAGAGCGGGTGGCCGAGGTCCGGCAGCTATACATCGAGGCCATGTCATCGTGGCCGAGGTACATCCCGCACGACGACGATTGAGCACCCCGGCGGCGAGGAACAGCTAGAGCGGCCCGACCACTCGGGCCATCGGACAGCTGCCACGTAGACTCCCCGAGTGTGACCATCCCGGAGTTCACACTCGAGCCACTCACCCCTGACACGATCCCCGACGCGGTGGCTGCTGCGGAACTGATTTGGCCACTCACATTCGAGGAGTACCTACCGCCTGGCCAGGTGGAGCACATGCTTGCCATGCGCTCCACCGACGAATACTTCAACCGCTACCTTGACGTCTCCGAGCCCGCCGGACCCGCGTTTCTACTCGTGCGGGTGGTGGGACACTCGGGGCCGCCGGCGGCCTATCTCAGCTACCGCCCGCAAGGGTTGGACGAGTTGCGGCTCGAGCAGTTGTACGTCCAGCCCCAATTGCAGGGATCTGGACTAGCCGGCGCCCTGATGGCGCACGTGCTGGATGTCGCAGCGTCCACCGGCAGAACTCGGGTGAGCCTGACCGTGAACAGGAACAACGGACGAGCGATCGCCTTCTACCAGCGGTGGGGGTTCCGGGTGGAATCAGACCTCGTGGCCGATATCGGTGCCACCTTCGTCATGGACGACCACGTCATGGTTCGGACGAATTGAGGTTCAGCCCCCGGGAGCTACCGGTGAGGCGCAGCAGTAGCGACAGTCATCCCGCTACTGCTGGCCAAGCGCCAACGCCTGATACAGCCCCCAGCCCGACATCATCGTCAGAGCAATGCCCAGCACAAGGCTGATGATGCCAGCGACGAGCTCACCGTGTGACTCCAACAAGGTGTTGAACTTGGTCATCGCGGCGGCGCGCTTGGCATGCGGCAGGGCCATGTAGACGACGATCACCAGCACCTGCAGCAGTAGCGCGGCAATCGTGTAGGTCGTCACCGCGAGAAGTAGCGGCAGGAAGGGCAACTGTCTGGTCCCCGTCTCCACCATCGCCACCAAAAACACCACGTCAATGATCGACTGGATGGTGACGAGTAGGAAGCCAAACAACCACAACAGTGGGATCGGAAGTAGCAGTCGCTTGGCCATCGAATCGGGTGTCAGCGCCTCACTGGAGCCTCCCCGGCCACGACGGTACAGCCAGATACCCAGTCCGATCAGAACGCAGCCTGCGGTCAATTCGATCGCGTGCTGCACCCACGGGTACTCGTTGTTGAACTTGACCAGCGGCTTGCCCAGGCCATAGGCGAACGCCCATCCCAGCGCCATCAGGGCTACGGCTGAGCCCGACACGAAGATCCAGGCACGACGAATTCCGTTGGGCTGCGCGAGCAGGATCGGCATCGCGGCGATCCCAATGACGTCGAACGCTCCGAGTCCGAGCCAGAACAACTTGAACAGTAGGGCGAACTCCATCACTCGCCTCCGTTTCCGACCCGTCCACCGACCCGTGCACCAGCGTAAGACGGCGTGGATCCGCAAGTGCGTGGTCGTTCAGCACGAGCCTATCCGTCCCAGAACCTGCGCACCCGGCCAGTGCCCCGGTCCGCATTCGCAAGCGAGTGCGTCGGTCCACTACCGTCGGCGTCGGCGGGCGCGTGGTTTCGTGGCAAGCTCGGATGCGTCGCGCAGCGCCGTCGCAAAGGCATCGAAGGCAGGCTGCTGATCCGGCATGGTCGCCGAGACCAGCCTGGCCAGCGGACCGGAGAATTCCTCGAACATTTCGAATCGGACGAGATCTCCGGCCTCACCAAGTTGAAATGTGCGGCTCCCGGTGAACAGCCGGAATGGCATGCCGCCGCGACACACGAGCCTGCTCTCTGGCTCCAGCTCGACAACCTTCACCTTGAATCCGCGACCGCCACCATCGGCGGGGACGAATACCACCGACTCCCCCAGCTCGAAGTTCCCTCGAACCTGCGAAAGCGTCGGGTTCCAGTCGGCGTAGGCCGAGGCGTCGGTGAGGATCGACCAGATCGTCTCGCGAGTCGCGGCGATATCAACGGACGTCCTGTACTTCGGCACCACGTCACCCTACCGGACCATCCGACGACGCTGAGTAACTCTCATTCAACTGTCCTGCCCGCGGACCTTTGGTGCGGGAGCTCCCCATTCGATCGGTGCCCCTCCCTGCTCGCGAAGAAGCTCGTTCACGCGACTGAACGGGCGTGAGCCGAAGAATCCCCGTGCCGCCGACAGCGGACTTGGGTGCGCACTGGCCACCACCGGAACGTCCTGCAGCAACGGACGCACGGTCTGCGCATCGCGTCCCCACAGCACGGCCACCCGCGGTCCTCCGCGGCGCGCCACAGCTGCGACCGCCGCCGCTGTGAACTCCTCCCAACCACGGCCCCGGTGGGAGCCGGGACTACCCGGTCGCACCGTCAGCACCCGGTTGAGCAGAAGTACGCCCTGGGCACTCCACTCCGCCAGGTCCGTCGGACAAATCTGCCCCAGATCGTCGAGCAACTCGGTGGCGATGTTTAACAGACTCCTGGGCCGGGGCGCCGTCGCAGGCGGCACAGCAAAGGCCAGTCCGACTGCCTGCCCAGGAGTTGGGTACGGATCCTGCCCGATGATCATCACTCGCACGGCAGACAGCGGCAACGAGAATGCCCGAAGAATGGATTCGCCGGGTGGTTGGAAGCCTCGACCCGCCGCTGTCTCCGCTCGGAGGAAGTCGCCGAGACCGCGTAGAATTGGTTCGGTCGGCTGCAAGGCCGGCAGCCACGATGGGTCGACAAGTTCGGCGAGCGGCAACTGTCGACCGTGGGCGGATCCGGGCGGCGGGGTCATGAGAGGGTCATCCGCCCGCCGCCAGCAATTGGAGCAGGCGACCGGGAGTGATGGTGGCAACTCGCAGTCGATCCGCAGCGCGGACCAGTTGAGGGTCGGCTGTCACGACAACGTCCCCGGGTCCGACCCGTGCTAGCAACCGGTCGATGGTCAGCCGCGAGGCGTCAACTGCCAGCACCCCTGGATCCGCGCTGGTCACGAACACGATCGGCGGCTCCACCAGGACCTCGATCTGGGCCACCAACACACTCTCGAGGGCATTGGCACCCGGATCGCCGTCGGCGTGACGGGAACCGCCGGTCGGCAGCGGGATCGGCCGACCGACAATCGTCGCCGACAATGCTGCCAGCAGCGTCGCAAGCGACCCGGCTGGCCGCGCGACACCGTTGTCCTCGGACGACCCTGAGGCCGCGCCGGAGTCTGCCGCCGCCAGAACTTCAGCGGCGCGCACGACCAACCTGGCCCGGCGACCGGTCAGGGTCGGGAGGACCGCAGCGAAGCCGCTGTGCAGGGTCAACTCGGGAACGTCAGAGAG
This sequence comes from Actinomycetota bacterium, assembly GCA_030837445.1. Taxonomy (GTDB): domain Bacteria; phylum Actinomycetota; class Actinomycetes; order S36-B12; family UBA10799; genus JACJWR01. Next base: position 1,164 of record JAUPKM010000409.1, on the reverse strand, counting down.
TGCTACCCAGCGCAGTTCGAGGCTCTCCCGGTTGGTGCGAGTCGGCGGGGCTGCGCCGATCCGCAGCAGGACCGTCTCATATGCCCAATCGATGTGTTCGGTCCGGCACAGGCCCAGCAACTCGCCACCGGCCGCATCAATTCCGGTTTCCTCCATCGCCTCCCGCAGAGCGGTGGTGACCGCGTCCTCGTGGCTATCGCGGGCACCCCCGGGCAGCCCCCAGGTGCCGCCCTGATGGGACCAGAGGGCCCTGTGCTGCAGCAGTACCTGGGTGTCGGATGGGAAGGGCGACCCCGGCGGGAACGGTTCCGCCGACACCAGTAGGAAAAGACCCGCCGCCCCGTAGCGTCCCCAGTGCCGGTGGCCGCAGCGGCACACCACCCAGCCGTTACCGTCACCGTCCGCCACTGGAACAACCTACCGTCAGCCTGCACCCGCCTGGCCTTCAGTATCCGCCGGGTCCGAGCCCACCCGAGCGGTCTACAGTCTGCCCCAGAGCGGTTGTGGCGCAGGCACTGGAGATGACCGGAGGCGGACTGCAATGGATCCACGTATGGGCGCATTCGATGCGGTGATGTACGACGTCGAGGATGACCCGATTCTGCGGTCGGTGATCGTGATGCTGACCGAGTTGGATGCCCGACCCGATGCCGGCCGGTTGCAGTATCGAATCGATCGCTTGACCCGACTGGTGCCGAAACTGCGGCAACGAGTGGTGGGAAACCCGCTGTCACTGGTACCACCGCGCTGGGAGACGGATCCGAACTTCGAGCTCGGCTACCACGTGCGGGAGGAACTGCTCCCACCGGACGGCAACGATCACAACTCGCTGATGTTGCGCGTCGCCGGCTGGGCGGAACGGGATTTTGACCAGGCGCGGCCGCTCTGGGAGATCATCCTGTTCACCGGCCTGCAGCGCGGGGCCGCCGCGGTGGCGATCAAGCTCCATCACTCGATCACCGACGGGGTCGGCGGTCTGCAGCTCGCTGCGGCGATGCTGGACCTTACTGCCGATGCAGACGATCCCGCGGATATGCCCGAGGGACCCGATGGCGGCGCGGCCGACTGGAGCGATCGGCTGGAACAAGGGGCCGCATTCAGCGCCCGATCACTTCTCTCGGACGGCGTCGGCGCGACCAGGAAGCTGCTGGCGGGAGCGCGCGC
>JAUPKM010000408.1 GCA_030837445.1 Actinomycetota bacterium | reverse complement strand
GTCCACCGGACCGCTCCCGGGCCACTGCCACTCGCTCCGCGCCCCGGGCGGTTGACTCCGATGAGCCAGCGGCCCCGGACAACTCGGCCAACGTCGGACGATGCAACGTGAGTCTCAAGTCGACTCGGTCGAGCAGCGGACCGGAGAGCCGAGTCCGGTACCGGCGACGCTGGATCGAGCTACAGGAGCACGGCGATCCGCTGGTGTCCAAGGCCCGACCGCACGGGCAGGTGTTACTGGTCAGCACCAGTTGGAACATCGATGGCAACTCCACGTCAAAGCCGCCCCTGGCCACCCGCACGACACCGCTTTCGATCGCCTGCCGCAGCGACTCGAGCGCCGCCGCAGAGAATTCGGCCGCTTCGTCCAGCAGTAGCACTCCGTGGTGGGCGGCGGTCACCAATCCGATCCGGGGGTGGTCGACGGATCCGCCGCCGATTAGCGCAATGTCGGTGGTGGTGTGATGAGGTGCTGCCACGGGTGGGCGCCGGACCAACCCCAACGGGGAACTGGGACTCAGCAACGCCCGGATTGCGCTCACCTCAAGTGCCTCCTCGTCAGCCAGATCCGGGAGTAGGGGAGGCAATCGGGTGGCGAGCAACGTCTTACCGACCCCGGCAGCCCCGACCATCGCGAGGTGATGGCCCCCGACGGCGGCGATCAGCAAAGCCCGTCGGGCTTCGGCCTGACCGCGAACATCGGCCAGGTCCGGTGGCGGCGGATGGATGGTGTGCCTGTCCGCGGGGTCCAGCCGCGGGTACCTGTTGAGTTCCGATTCGGCAGTTTCGTCGTCGCCGGCGAGGACTGCCCACAGGTGCCGGAGACTCGCGACGGCGAGAACGTCCAGACCTGGAACGAGAGCTGCCTCGCGCGCATTGGCGGCCGGGACGACCAGCCGGCTGGCCCCCACCTCGCGCGCCGCCACCGCGGCGGGTAAGACCGAGCCCACGGCTCCGACCCGACCATCGAGCGCCAACTCTCCGACCAGTACCCAGTCTCCCAACGCGCGACTCCGGGACTCCGGGATCGCGCCACCGGCGCATTGGATCGCAAGCGCGATCGCCAGATCGAGACCACTCCCACGCTTGGGCAGCGAGGCAGGGCTTAGGCCTACGGTGATCCTGGAGGACGGCCAGCCGAGTCCGCTGCTCAACGTGGCGGCCCGCACTCGTTCGTGAGACTCCGAGACCGACACGTCGGGCAACCCGACGATCCGCCAGTGCGGCAGTCCCTGAGTCACCTGGGCCTGCGCCTCGATGATGTGCGCGCGCACGCCGAGCACAACTGCCGAGCGGGTCCGGGCGACCTGCATCACCCCACTCCCATGATGTGCTCGATGATCGCCGGACCCCGCGCAGGACGCTGAACCGCAATCGCATCCAGCCGCACGGCGGTGAACCCGAGCTGGATACCGCGACCCGGTGCGGCCCGCAGCCAGAGCCCGGCGAGCCGGCGCAGCCGCCGAACCTTGCGCGCAGTGAACGCCTCCCTGGCACCGCCAAACCGATGTCCGGTACGGGTCTTGACCTCGCAGACGACCAGGACACCGTCGGCCCGCGCCACGATGTCGATCTCCCCCTCCTTGCAGCGCCAGTTCCGTTCCAGCACCTGCAGTCCTGCATCAATCAGATGTCGACAGGCGACGTCCTCGCCATATCGGCCCAATGCTTGGTTTCGACCCATGACCGCACCCCCTTGGGATGCAATCCTGTGCCGGCGGACGCGTCGGCGCCAGCACCCGGTGCAACTCTGTGGACGAACTGCGCAGCTGGCTACCGATCTGGCCTATCCGGCCATGCAGGACGCGGGGAGTTCGAACCAGCGCAATTCCTCGAAGTCGGCCCGCACAAGTCCGGCCGAGACCAACTGCCCGCTGTCGGTCGGTTGGGTATCCGGTTGGGCGTCGACCAGGATTCGGCGACCTTCCTCCAGATACCCCGCCAGCGCTGCCTCGTCTGCGCGATCGTCGTGGTGCGGGTACGTCAGTCGACCCTGCGCGTCGTAGGACACCTGACTTAACCTCAACGGCGGTTCGATCGGACCGTTGCGGTGCCGCCACAGCCCCGACATCGGGTCAAATGTGTAGTCGGGCAGCAGCCGCCAGCCGTACTCCGCGATCAACTGCACCGACTTGACGACGTACTCGAAGACGACCTCGGAGATGAAGTAATTGAAGTTGACTCGAATCCAGCCTGGTTTGATGCCCTCGCAGCCGATGGTCACCTCCCGCTCGAATTCGTGACTCTCGGCGAGGTTGATCCCCAATAGACGGTGACCGTAGGGCCCGGCACATGAACAACCGCCGCGCGATTGCACACCGAACAGGTCGTTCAGCATCGCCACCGCGGCATTGTGGTGCAGGTACCGTCCGCTGGGGGTGTGGATGGTGAACGACACAATCGAGATCCGGTCGGCGGCCTGATTCCCGAGGATCTCGATGGACGGCTGCTGACTCCACGTCGCCAGCGCGCGCTGCACGAAGTCGTTCTCATGCGAGCGGATCACCTCAACTCCTACCGCTGACTTCAACTGCAGCACCAAGCCGGCGCGAATCGCCTCGATAATTGCCGGCGTACCGCCCTCCTCCCGGTTCACCACGTCGGTGAGGTACGCATGATCATCGGGGTTGACGAACTGGACTGTTCCGCCGCCGACCACATCCGGCACCGTGTTCGTCAGTAGCGTCCGTTTCGCGACCAGCACTCCCGGGGTCTCCGGGCCGCCGATGAATTTGTGCGGCGAGAAGAACATGGCGTCCATCGCAAATTCGGGCTCACCGTTCGGCGCAACGTCGATGTCGACGTAAGGCGCGGCGGCCGCATAGTCCCAGAAGGAAAGGGCCCCGTATTCGTGCAGTTTGGCGGTGATGCTGCGGACATCTGACACGATCCCGGTGACATTGCTGGCGGCGCTGAAGGAGCCTATCAACAGCGGCCGATCGGCGAACCGGACAAGTTCGGACTCCAACATGCCGAGGTCGATATGTCCATCGGCATCCTCGGGAATTGTCACCACATCGGCGATTGACTCCCGCCAGGGCAATTCGTTGCTGTGATGCTCGAACGGGCCGATGAAGACCACCGGTCGTTCACCTGCCGGAATCGCCTCCGATAGGTGGTACTTGGCGTCGAGGTCTGCCGGCAGCCGCAGGTTCAACACCCCGACCAGTTTGTCGATCGCTCCGGTCGTCCCGGCACCGGCGAAGATCACGGCGTAGTCCTGATCGGCCCCGACAGCCTCCGCCACGAGCCGCCGGGCATCCTCGCGTAGTCGAGTGGTCTGCAGCCCGGTGCCGCTGCTTTCCGTGTGGGTGTTGGCGTATCGAGGCAGGACTTCATCCCTGATGAAGTCCTCGATGAACGTCAAGGCTCGACCGCTGGCTGTGTAGTCGGCGTAGGTGATGCGCCGCGGGCCGTAGGGTCCAGGCATCACCTGGTCGTCCCCGATGACCGATTCCCGGATGCGCTCCAATAGCGGCGTCTCCGGCAGATCCTGACGAGCGGGGGGCAACGCGGCGGTGGACTCCATGTTCCTCACACTACGACCGGCGTCGGTCGGCATGCAGGTTGGCGGAGCGCACGGCAGTCGGACATCGGCCCAGTCTCGGCGGTGGGAATCTGGCTGGCTGCCCAGCCGGGACTCAGTCGCGCCGCTCCCCTAGGTTGGAAGCAGTTCGCGCGGCCACGGGTCACAGGTCCCGGTCACCGCCGGGTCGGATCGGAGTGGTCGATGAGCACCGAAGAAGCCGTCCGCACCGAGGGTGAGGCGACCGGACGAACCGGGTTGGGCCTCGTTGCCGCCACCGCCTTGGTGATGGGTTCTGTCATCGGCACCGGTGTGTTCGTACTACCGGTCTCGTTCGCCGCCTACGGCCCGATCTCGTTGCTCGGCTTTGCCTTGGCGGCGGTCGGTGCCATCGCACTCGCATTGACGTTCGGAGCGCTGGCCAGGCGACTGCCGGCGCGGGGTGGGCCCTACGCGTACGCGCGAGCCGCGTTCGGCCCTGCCGCGGGCTTCTCCGCCGCCTGGTTCTACTGGATCACAGCCTGGGTGTCCAGATCGGCCATGGTGGTGGGCTGGGTCATCTATGTGCAGGTGTTCATCAATAAGGATGGAGACGCCTGGTTCAGCATTCTGATCGGACTCGTCGGACTCTGGCTGCCCGCCTGGATCAACCTGTCCGGCGTGAAGAACATGGCCACTGTGCAGGTGACCACCACGCTGCTGAAGTCCATTCCACTGGTTTTCATCTCGATCGGTCTGTTCTTCATCGAGCCGGCCAACCTGGAGCCATTCATCGTCGGCGGCACCGGACCGATCGCTGCCATCGTCGCGACCATGGCGCTGGCCGTCTTCGCCTACCTGGGTGTGGAAACGGCGTCGATCGCCGCGGCCCGGGTGCGCAACCCCCGCCGGAATGTCCCGTTGGCGAGCCTGTTCGGCACCCTTGCCTGTTCGGTCGTCTACCTGCTGTCCACCTTCGTGATCATGGGGACCGTTTCGAACTCCCAGCTGCGCGCCCCCGGCGCCCAGCCCTTCGTGCTCTCGTTCGATGCGATCTTCGGTGGTTCCTGGGCTGGATATGCGGTCGCGGTGGCCGCCATCATCTCCGGCTTCGGCGCGATCAATGGCTGGACCATGGTCTGTGCCGAGATGTCGAAAGCCGCCGCAGATCAGGGCCTGTTCCCGCAGAAGTTCGCCGACCAGTCGCGCAACGGTGTGCCCGCCTTCGGGATCATCTTCTCCACCGGACTCTCCTCGGTCCTGCTGGTGGTCGCCTACCTGGGCCAATCCGGTGCCGGGGTTTTCAACGTCGTCGTGCTGCTCGCCGGCCTGAGCGCCTCGGTGCCCTACTTCCTCAGTGCGCTCGCCCTGATCAAGGCCTCGTTGAACAAGAAGGCGCGGACCGAGACTTCCCACTGGCGAATAGACGGCGCCGTCGCCACTGTCGCGGGACTCTTCTCGCTGTTGATCGTCTACGGCGCCTTCACCGCCCAGGACACCCGGTGGGACCTACTTGCGCTGGCAGTGGTCGCATGTCTTGGTGGGCTGGCCATGTATTGGCGGATGCGCCGACATCTGCACGGCGAGACCGGCTGAACCGTCCGTCACCGGTTGGCGGGGGGTTCCAACGCGGTCGGTACGAGTTCCTCGACATTGACGTCCTTGAAGCTCAGCACGCGCACGTTCTTCACGAATCGCGCCTGCCGGTAGATATCCCAGACCCAGGCGTCGGCCATGCTGACCTCGAAGAACACCTCACCCCCATCGGAGGAGCGAACCTTGACGTCTACCTGATTGGCCAGGTAGAACCGGCGCTCGGTCTCCACCACGAACCTGAAGAGTCCGACCACATCCCGATACTCCCGGTACAGCGCAAGTTCGATCTCGCTCTCATAGCGTTCCAGGTCTTCCGTGCTCACGCGTGACTCCCAACTCGACCGCTCGGGGCCGAAGATACCTGCTCCACCCGCGGCCGGACTTCGGCACCTTCGGGCAACCGCCAGCTTTGCCGGTGCAGCCGACACGGCCCGTACTCCAGCAGACCCGACCTGTGGACATCGGCGGAGTAGCCCTTGTTCGAATCCCAGCCATACTGCGGATGGTCCTCGTGCAAAGCCACCATCAGCGCATCGCGTGCCACCTTGGCCAGCACGCTCGCGGCCGCCACCGAAGTGCACCGGCCATCACCGCGCACCACAGTCATCACCCGCGGCCCGGCGCAGTCCGCCCCGGCCAGTTGCGGGCTGAGCCAGTCGTGGTTGCCGTCGAGCAACACCACGTCCACTGGAACCACACTCACCTGTCGCAGCGCCCGGGCCCCGGCCCGTCCGAGGGCCGCGACGATCCCGATCTCGTCGATCTCCGCCGCCGATGCCATTCCGACACCGGAGGCCAAGGCCCACCGGCGGATCGGCTCGACCAGCGCCTCCCGAGCAGCGGGACGCAACTGTTTGCTGTCCCGCACCCCGGCGGGTGGCCGACCGGTGTCCGCAGCCACCACGACCGCCCCGACCGCCACCGGCCCGGCCAACGCCCCACGTCCGACCTCGTCCATTCCCACCGCGACGGCCCCGGTCCGCAACAGCGACCGCTCCAACCGCATGGTCGGACCACTGGTGGCCACTACTTGGG
>JAUPKM010000407.1 GCA_030837445.1 Actinomycetota bacterium | reverse complement strand
GGGCGTATGACACTGTGCTGCGGGACACGCCGGCGCGCCTGGCGATCTCCCCGATGTCCATCCGCCGCTCCTCAGCACTGTCGCGTCCGTTCCGCACCCGCAGCCTACGTTCGCGGGAAGATGGGCGGCGAATCAAACCGGACGGAGTTCCCGGGACATGACCGCTGCGGCGGGGAATTCGGCCGTACGTATCCGTCCGGAAGTCGCGTGGACGTTCGGCAGCGCGCGCACGGCTGTTGAAGGCGCGTAGTCGGAAACCGGCTCCCCACCGGGGAACCGCGCGGCGTCCACAGCCGCGGACCGGGACTACGGGATCGCGCCGCGGCCTGCACACCGTCACTCCTTCACCGAGCCGGCAGTGACCCCGGCCGCCACGTATCGCTGGGCCAGCACGAGCAGCAAGGCGGTGGGCGCGGAGGCCACCACGGCCGTGGCCATGATGGAGTTCCATTCCTGGTTGTTGTTTCCGATGTAGCGGTAGATGCCGAGGGTGATCGGTTGGTGGGGGCCCCCGCCGTCGAGGGTGGCGGCGAAGATGAAGTCGGACCATGCCCACAGGAACGAGAACAGCGCCACGGTCACGGTCGCGTTCCGGCTGACCGGCAGGATGATCGACCAGAACGTCCGTAGGCTCCCCGCGCCGTCCATCTTTGCCGCGTGCAGCAACTCCTCGGGAAGGCCGCGCATGAAGGTGGTGAAGAGCAGGACCCCGAAGGGTACGGCGATGGTCGAGTCGGCCACGATCAGACCCGGGACCGTGCCGAGAGCGCCCATGTTGAGATAGATGGCATAGAACCCGGTGGCCATGATGACGCCGGGGATCATCTGGGCCATCAGCAGGGCGAAGCCCAGTCCCGCTCGGCCACGGGGCGACAGTATCGCCAACGCGTAGCCGGCAGGGGCGGACAGGGCCAGCGTCAGCGCCACGGTTCCCAGGCCGAGGACGAGGCTGGTGCCGAGGTAGGGCATCTGGTCGTGCAGCACGGCGCGGTACCCGCTCAGGGTTCCGTTCACCGGGAATACCGGTGGCGGGTCCCGCCGCATGTCGCTCGTCCTGGTCAGGGAGACATTGACCATCCAGTAGACGGGGAAGAGCATGACCGCGGTCAGAACCAGGCCGGTGATCGTGCGGAGGGTGCCGCGGTACGCGGACGGCGACGTCGTCATCGCTCTTGCTGCCCTGCCTGGAACCGGATGTGGAGCAGCCCTGCGACCAGAGCCAACAGGATCAGCAGGTTGCTGATCGCCGCTCCGGGACCGAACTGCGGCAGGAGCGAGCCGAAGCTCTTGCGGTAGGACCAGATGGCGAGCGTCGTCGAGGTATCGCCGGGGCCACCCCTGGTCATGATCCAGATGATGTCGAAGACCTTGAGGGTGTAGACGAGTCCGAGCAACAGGGTGATCGCCGACACCGGGCGCAGCAGCGGGAAGGTCACCCGCCAGAACCGTTGCCAGGCATTCGCGCCGTCGATCGCGGCCGCTTCGTGGAGTTCTGCCGGGATGCCCTGCAGCCCGCTGTACAGCACGACGAGGTTGAACGGGATGCCGATCCAGATATTGGCCACGGTCACCGAGACCAGACTCCATTGCGGTGAGGTCAGCCAATTGACCGGGCCCACGCCGAAGACACCCAGGAAGGCATTGACGATGCCGGAGTCGCTGTTCAGCATCCAGGACCAGGTGGAGGCCGACACGATCAGCGGTAGCAGCCACGGCACGAGGAAGAGCGCCCGAAGCGTGGCCGAGAGCCGAAAGCCGTTGTGGAAGAAGACCGCCAGCGCGAGACCGATGGCGAACTGGAACAAGAGCGAGACTGCGGTGAACACGACCGTATTCGTCACAGCGGTCCCAAAGGTGGGGTCCTCCACTACCGCACGGTAGTTGGCCGTCCCGCTGAACTCGGCTCCCCCCTGGACGAACGAACGCACGGTGTAGTTGCGAACGCTGAGGTCGACGTTGCGGTAGAGCGGATAGGCATAGAAGGCCAGCAAGTAGACGGTGACCGGGGCGAGGAACGCCCAGGCGGTCACCTGAGCACGGGACGGTCGGCCCGGTCCGTGACGCAGCCCGCGAAATCGCCCGCCCCACAGGCGGCCGACTGCCGGACCCGGCCCGGCGGGGAAAGCTGCGCCGGGCTCCTGAGTGTGGCCACTCTCCGCAATCCGACTGTCCATGGCCGTCCCTCCTGATCGGTGGAGCCCCGGTCCTGCCCACGGGCGCGTTCCTTCACCCCCTCGCTCCACGGGGGCCGGTGAGGTGGTCGGTCCGGGTGCCGATCACGGTGCCCCCGGTCCGTTGGCCGAGGCGGCCCTGCGGGTTCGGTGGGCCGCCGCCAGGATGAGATAAGCGCTTGCGGTCCAGGTGTAGGCACGGTCCCGCAGCCCCGCTCCCGAACGGGCGTCGAAGTTCTCGGCGAATCCGGAGGTCTCGCACAGGTTCCGGAACCGGTCGCTGATCCCATCGGCGAGGTCCGGCTCGCCTGCCCGGCGCAGGCCGTCTTCGATCAGGACGGTGGCCGGCGCCCAGATCGGTCCGCGCCAGTAGCCGTCGTCCTGGTACTCGATGGAGTCCGGGTCCTCTGTGGCCAGACCGTGGTCGGTGAGGTGGTCCGCCAGACGGGTCACCAACCTCTTTCTCACCTCGGGCGGGAGTCGTTCCCCCAGAACGATCGGCATCAGGTCCAGCAGGCTGGAACTGGCCCAGGTCCTTCCCGATTCCACGCCCCGGGCGACGAAACGCTCTCCGTCCCAGAGCCTGCCGATCATCGTCGTCATCATCGCCTGCGACGCGCGGTCCCAGTCAGCGGCCTCGTCCGGGAGGGCGAGGGCCGTCGCCAGCACTGCCAGCTCGTCCAGTTGCAGAACCAGGAACGCTGCCAGGTCGGCCGATTCGATGAACCGCTCGGGGTCGAACGTGGTTGCGTTGTCCCAGCCGCTGTCGTTGCCGTGCTGGTAGTGGGCCAGCCCGCTGCTCGGAGTACGTCGCGCGTCCAGCCAGAAGCGGGTCCATCCCGCCATCCGCCGGTAGATCTCGCGAAGATCTTCGGGTTCCGGATCGGAGAGGCACGCCCGTAGCCGGTGCAGGGCCCAGCCGTGGACGGGCGGCTTGACGAAGTTGCAGAGGATCTCGGAGTGGGTCACCGAGTCGGGCAGTGCCCCTGAGGGGTCCTGGTGGTCGAACGGCACGCGGAACTGGTCCCAGGCAAGTTCGGGCAGTCCGGTGAGGGCCAGGGCGTTGAAGCAGTGGTCCCAGCTCCACACCTTGTCCATCCAGTGCTTCGACATCAGCACCGAGGTCCTTCTCAGCATCCCGGCCGGGTGCACCGTCGCCGACCACAGGACATAGGCGGCCAGGGCAGCCGCAGGCGTCGTAGCGTCCCGCCAGGGGGCGACCGCGTCCAGGAAACCACCGAAGGCCCGGGCCGCGCGGATCCGGACCTCGTCGAAGTTGCGCTCCGGACGGTAGGGGCTCCGGGCCGTGCCGAGTTCCTCGACGGCGACCTCCCAGTCACCGGGTTCGGCGCCGATGACGAGGCCGCGCTCGGCCTCTCCCAGCGATTGGGCTCCGATGGCGATGGCCCGGCTCCCGTGCAGCACCGTGACCCGGTAGCGCCGACCGGTCTCGTAAGAGGTGAAGACGTACGCCCCGGTTGTGGGGTCTCGGAAGAAGTACGAGCCCGTGAAGGCGGTCAGTTCCGGTCCCGAGGCGAGCAGGGACAGCCCCAGGCCCTGCCCGGCGACCCGCAGGGTGTCGGCTGTTTCGAAGACCGCTTCGATCCACCCACGCTCGTGCTCCCACCGCAACCGGGCGGGAGTGGCACCGACCGATACCTCGACCCGATCGCCCGCCATGACGGGTACCAGGCGCAGTACCGGGTGGAAGCCGGTCTGGTGGGATACCAGGTGCACGTCCTCTGCCACCGTCCGCTCGGCAATCACGTAGGACAGGTCGAGCCAGGAACCGAAGAAGCTGAAAGGCACCTCCCGAAGGCAGAACCCTGGGCCCTCACTCGCAACCGTCATGCGTGGACACTCTCTCGTCTGATGTCGCGTCACCCTTGACGGTGCGCAAGCCCGACGGGGCGGGGCCGTTCGAACAACTGCCCCGTCCCTTGTCCTCACCGGATCCAGGTATCAAGGAGCCGGTGACCTATTTCGTGGCCGCGGCAGCAGCCCGCTGTGCCGCGGTCAGCGCCTCCTGGGGGGACTTCGAGCCGCTCAGTGCAGCCTGGAAAGCACCCCACAGGGGCTCGGAGATCTTGGGGTACTTGGTTCCGAGGTCGTCACTGGTTCGGCCCTTGGCCGCTTTGACGGCATCCACCCACACCTTCAGGTCGGTGTTCGCCGCGACCTGCTTGTGCTGCACGGCGGTCGTCGCCGCGATGTAGGACAAGGTGGTGTTCGTGGTGAGCGTATTGTCGGCACTGGTCAGGCACGACATGATCTTCACAGAGTTGGGGTATCGACCGGTGTCCTTCTGGACGGGAATGGTCACGAACTCACCACCCGTCGGCGCCGGTGCCGGTCCGCCGTTCCGTGCCGGGATCGGGATGACCCCCCAGTCCAGACCGGACTTCTTCACCTTCCCCAGCTGCCAGGTCCCGTTCTCGGCGAAGGCGTAGTCACCGGTGGCGAACTCCTGCCAGCTCGTGGTCTGGGTGTTGTTGATCACCGAGTTCGGTGCGTACCCCTTCTTCAACCAGTCCGTCCACAACGACACCGCCGAGATCGCCTGCGGCGAGTCCAGTTCGGTGAGTTCGGCGCCGCTGCCCCAGAACCACGGCAAGAATTGGAAACTGCCCTCCTCGGTGCCTATGGCGGAGAAGGTGATGCCCTTCTTGCCGGCGGCCTTCACCTTCGCCAACGCCGCCGTGAGCGACGCCCAGTCCCTCACCGACGCGATGTCCAGGCCCGCAGCCGCGAGCACCTTCTTGTTGTAGTACAGGGCCAGGGTGTTCGCGCCGATGGGCAGGCCGTAGGTCTTCCCACCCTGCGTCCCGGCCGCAAGCAGGTTCGGCATGATGCTGGAGGTGTCTGTCTCGGTCTCCTCGGTCGTGGTGAGCAGGCCGGCCTCGGCGAGGGTTGACACGACGGGGTTGTCGACGACGAAGACGTCCGGCGAGTTGCCCTGTTGCCCCGCCAACAGGGCCTTGTTGGTGATGTCGGTGGTGTCGAATGCCGTCCGCTTGACGGTCGCTCCAGCATCGGTGCCGCACTTCTGGACCAGCTTCGCCCAATCGGATGTGGCATCGAACTGCGGGTAGGGGTCCCAGACAGTGAACTGGTGGCTGCCGGCAGATCCGGAGCCCCCACCCGTCGGACTTCCGCCCCCACAAGCGGCAAGGCCGAGAGCAGTACACGCTGCACCCGCGACGACAGCGACGGCACGACGCTTTCGCCCCAACGACGGTGTCACGATGTCTCCTCCCTGGAACCGTGCCGGCACGTCCTTCGAGGAAGGGGTTTCCCCGTCCCAACGACCTAGTAAAAATGAACCGATTCGAATGTGCGTACCAAAAGGTACGTCACACGTTTCAGATGGGTCAAGTACCCCAAAATGGGCTAAACTACCATTATTGCGTTCCGTACTGAGTCAAGTGATCAAGGTCACACCAGGACAAAGAGGTCTATTGACCTGCGTGCGCCTCGGTCGTAGCATCCGTTTCCTAAACTGCTGCGAATCGGTTCGACATCAGCTGAGGTAACGGACCAACGATGAAGAACACCTACAGCCGGCACAGCAGGACGGTATCGACGATGAACGACGTGTGCCGTCAACCCGACGGACGGCGCTCGGGGGCCGCAGTGCCGACCCCTCGAGCGCCGTCCGGTCCGGCGCCGTCAGCCTGGTCGCGGAACGGGGATGGTTCAGCCGCGCAGGCTCCATTGCTGGTTCGCGCCGCCGTTGCAGGACCAGAGGATGAGCTTGGTCCCGTTGGCCGTTGCGGCGCCGTCGGCATCCAGGCACAGTCCTGACTGCACGCCGGTGATCGTGCCGTTCGCGCTCACGTTCCACTGTTGGTTCGCCTGGCCGTTGCAGTCCCAGATGACCGCCTTGGTTCCGTTGCTCGTGCCCTGACCCGAGGCATCCAGGCACTTGTTCCCGAACACCATCAACTGTTTGCCGGACGTGTACGTCCACCGCTGACTGGACTGGCTGCCGCAGTCCCACAGCTGTGCCTGGGTCCCGTTGCTCGAGTTCGAACCGGGCAGGTCCACGCAGCGGCCGGACGGGGTACCGACGATCTGCTGCACCGAGCCGCTCGGTGTCGACGTCGGTGTCGGGGTCGGGGTCGGGGTCGGCGTCGTGGAGTCGAACTGGCTGAAGAACGCCCACACCACCGGCCGGGTCCACGACCGTTCTCCGGGCGCCATCGTGTCGGCCGTGCCGTCCACCGGGCCGGGAGTGTGTCCGCTGTCGAACGCGGCCCAGGCGACCGGATATCCCGCCCGGCAGCCCGAGTAGTTGGTGACGATGTGGTTCAGGCTGCCCTGTGCCGGCTCGGGCGGATTCTGCGCGGTACACCCGTTGGCCCGTACGAACGTGTCGCGCAGCGACCGTCCCATCGAGATCGACAGGACGTTGTCCCTGAGTCCGTGGAGCCCGAGGTACGCGATCGGCTGGGTGCCGCCGGTACATCCGCTCAGTTGTCCACCGGAGTAGACCGCCACCCCCCGGAAGACGTTCGCCCGGGCACAGGCGATGGCGTAGCTCATCCCCCCGCCATAGCTGAAGCCCATCGAGAACAGCTGGGCGGTGTCGATGCACAGGCTGGACTCGAGCTGCCTCACCATGTCGTCGACGAAGGTCAGGTCCTGCCCTCCGGAGTTCGCCCAACCGTTGCCGAGACCCTGTGGTGCGACGAAGATCGTGCTGTTGTTGGACAGCGCCCGGATGCCGTAGTAGGACCAGGGATACCCGCTCGACCCGCCGGAGTCGACGTCGTTGGCGGTACCGCCGTTCCAGTGGAACCCGAAGATCAGCCGGTAAGCGTGGTTGTTGTTGTAGTTGTCCGGGAGCCGCAGGATGTAGGAGCGGTTCTGGCCGCTGCTCTGGATCGTGTGCGACCCACTGGCCAGTCCGGGGGCCCGGCCGCATCCGGCGGTCGTGGCCAGCGGGGTCGTCGCCCCGCTCGCGGACGCGGCGGAGCCCGACATGAGGGCGACCGTTGCCCCGCCGGTGGCCAGAACGAGTGCGACTGCGGTGACAGCGCTGAGGAGACGTCTGTGTCTCGACATGGGTGCAGTTTCCCTTCTCCGTCAAAGGTGCGGCGTCATCCCGCCGCGCAGGCCTTGCCTGACCGGACGATCGCATGCCGTCCGCCTGAGCTCAGTTCCGGTTCCACTTCTGGTTGGCACCGCCGTTGCAGGTCCACAACTGGACCTGGGTGCCGTTCGCCGTGGCCTGACCGTTCACGTCCAGGCACAACCGCGAGGGAACGCCGACGATGGTGCCGTCGTTGGCGAGCATCCACTTCTGGTTGTCCCCCCCGGTGCAGTCCCAGACCTCGACGGCGGTGCCCGCCGTGGTGCCCTGGTCACGGGCCTGCAGACATTTGTCGCCGTACACCCGTAGTTCGCTCGCGGTGGTCGGGGCGACGGTCTGGCTCGTGTCGCCGTTGCAGTCAGAGATCTGGGTCGTCGCACCGTTGGTCCGCGGCGCGCCGGTGAGGTCCAGGCAGCGCCCGGACTGGACGCCGACCAGTCGGGAGGTCGGCAGCGTGATCAGTCCGGTGGCCGTGTCGATGCCCCAGGACGGATACCAGCTCAGGGCTGCGGTCCCCGAGGAGGTCAGGGTGATGGGCAGCCACACGGGCAGCGAGGAGTTCAGGTCGCCCGCGTTCCACCGGTCCCCGAGGTACACGTAGTTGGTACCGGCGCTGCCGGTGACGGGTAGCAGGAACGACGTCTGCGAGTCGTAGGTGCGGGTGCCGGCCACCGCCACGTCGGTGAACCCGCTCCAGGGCCCGGAGAGCGAGAGGGCACTGGCGTAGACGTTGTCGTTCGTCCCCCAGCCGGTCAGGTGCGAACCGAGCAGGAAGTAGCGCCCGCCGACCTTCGCGATCGCCGGTGACTCGATTTCGGGGAACGCCGCCACTCTGCTCTGCGCGGTGGTGTAGTCCGCGGACAGGCGATCGATCCGCAAGTACCCGGCGGGATCGTCGTGCATCAAATAGGCCGTGCCGTCATCGTCCCGGAACAGGCCGAGGTCACGGCTCTGATGGCCGAGCGGGCTCGACGAGCCGAGATAGGTGTACGGACCGCAGGGGGTGGTACTCGTGGCGACTCCGGCTCGTCGGTCGCTGTAGGACGTGTTGTCGATGTGCATCCACATCACGTACTTCCCGGTGGCGCTGTTGTAGAGCACCTTGGGGCGCTCCACGATCCGTCCGGCGGCGAGGTCCCCGCCCGACTGCCGGGACAGCGCGTTGGTCTGCCGGGTCCAGTGCGCCAGGTCGGTCGAGGAGTAGCAGGCGACCGCGGTGAACGTGGAGCCGGCACTCTTGTCCTCCCCCACCAGGTAGTAGGTGGAGCCCACCGTGAAGACGCCGGCCCCGTGTGCCTGCAACCGGTTGCCGGCGGTGTCGGTCCACATCACCCCCGGCGTGATCATCTGGGTGGCCGCCCCGGCCGGCATCGACGTGGCGACCACGCTGAAGGCCCAGGCCGTCAGGGCGACCGCGAGCAGCGTGCCCCGGACCAGTAGTCCCCGGCACCGGAGACGTCCCGTCCAGAAAGTCGATCTCATGGCCTCGTTCCTCTCCGGTCAGTTGCGGGTCCACGTCTGGTTGTCGCCGCCGTTGCAGGTCCAGATCTCCACGGCGGTGCCGTTGTCGGTGTCCCCGCCGGTGACGTCCAGGCACAGCCCCGACTCGACCCCGACCACCGTGCCGTCGGCGTTCAGCCGCCACTGCTGGTTGGCGCCGTTGGTGCAGGTCGCGATGTCCACCTGGGTACCGGCGCTGGTCGCGTGCCCCGGCACGTCCAGGCACTTGGACCCGTACACGGTCAGCTGGTTGCCCGACGTCTGCGTCCACTGCTGGTTCGTGCCGCCGTTGCAGTCCCAGATGTTCAGCCGGGTGCCGTCGGTCTGGCCGGCGTTCGGCACGTCCAGGCAGCGGTTCGAGCCGAGGCCACGCAGCACCCCGGTCGGTCCTTCCCCGCCGCCGGAGCCGGGAGTGACGGACAGATTGTCGAACTGCGCGGTCTCGCCCTGGCTGGTGCCGAAGCCCACCTGCCCGGCCCCGAACATGGAATCACTGACGGTTCCGACGCCGGCACCGTCGATGGTGGCCGTGATCGTGCTGCCCTCGAAGCCGAGGGAAAGCGTGTGCCAGCGGTTGGTCCCGAGGGCCGACACCGATCCGCTGCGCAGCGTGGTCAACTGCCCGCCGGTGGTGTTGCGCAGGATCGACCAGGAGCCGGTGTCGGTGACCCTGAGGAAGTAGGCGTTGTAGTTCCCGATCGGGTCCATGTTCGTGCTCCCGACCCGACCCTCGAGCTGGGCATAGCCGGACTTCTCCAGCAGCACGTCCGCGGAGGCGACGTAGTTGTTCCAGTTCAGGTTCCCGCCGTAGGTGGCCGGGTCGGCCAGGGTCTTCCAGGTGATCGGGGTCTGCGGGGATGCCTGGCGCAGGCACGTCCCGGTCCGCCCGCCCCCGCACGCGGCGGTCTCGAACGCGCCCTGCATGTCCTGCAGGTACTTCGGCTGCCGTCCCACGGCGTAGGACTCGAAGTCGTCCCGGTAGGGCAAGGCCAGCGAGCCCTGGGCCGGGCTGGTCGCGGTCCCCTTGCCCTGCCCGGTCGTCGTGGTGACCGTGTACAGGTAGCCCGGTTGCATGGTCAGCGAGAAGCTCCCGCCTTGGGGGGTGATGTCCGTGGAGTGCACGAAGTGGTCGGCCTGGTTGTTCGAGTTCAGGTTCGTGGCCCACACGTGCACGGCGCCGGTGGACAGCCCGCCCGCGACCCGGAAGTCCACCGTCTGGGCGGCGCCGGCGTCCATCGTCTCGATGATCGTGCTGTAGTCGGAGGTGCTCGGCGACCGCAAGGACACGTAGCTGCCGTTGTTCCGGTTGCCGCCGAGGTATCCGCTGGAGTTGTCCAGGTACTTCCAACCGGGAGAGGTGAACTGCGCCGTGTGCGCCAGCGCCCAGGTGTCCTTGCCCACGGAGTACCACCCCGACCACGGCTGGTTCGCCAGGATCAGCCCCACCGTCGGCCACGGGAGGTTCGGGGTGATCGCGGCGATCAGGTCCCAGTTCAGGTAGGCGGTCATCCGGCCGTCGAGGTAGCCGCGGTTGATCCCCCGCGCCAGCGGCTTGGCCCCGTCGTTGTAGCCCTGGGACCCGTTCTCGCTCGCCCACAACGTCTTGCCGGAGTTCAGCACGTTGGAGGGGACCGAACAGTCGTTCTGTCCGCTGAGGTAGCCGCACGGGTAGTGCCCGGACAGCACGTCAACAGCCGCCCGGAAGGTCGGGTTGCTCGCCACCTGATCAGCACCCGCCCACGCGCCCGGGTACAGGTCCGGGACGATCAGTTTGATGCTGTTGTAACCGTTGGCGTTCAGGGCTTTCCGGACGTTGATGGTGAAGTTGACGTCCCACTGCTTCTCGTTCTGCGTCGGCGTCAGGTAGTCGATCGTCAGGTTGTGCTGTTTGACGCACCCCAGCCAGGACAGGTAATAGTTGATCATGTCGGTGGACAGGAACGTCCCGTTGCCGATCCACCCCGGCGCTCCCCACGCGAGGCCGACGAGCTTGATGTTCGGGTTCCGCGCCTTGGCCTGTTCCATGATCCACCACTCGTACCCGCGGTTACAGTCGAGATCCCCACGGAAATGGGCGATGCTGGGCTCGGAGCCACTGGTCGAGTTGGTGTCGCCGCCGATCTCCACCTTGAGGATCTGCAGGTCTGCACCATAGTTCGGCTTGAACAGGTAATCCAGGATTTGTCCCCGCTGTGGCTCCGGATAGTCCATCAGCAGCCGGCTGTTCCCCCCACCGCCACTGACCGCACCGACGCCGTCGAACACCCGCCCTCCGGAGGCGCCGTCGATCGTGACGGACGTGGCCGCCTGCGCCTGCGGGGCGATGGCCAGGAGTCCTGAGGCTGCGAGCAGACCGCCCATCAGCAATCCGAGCATCCGCCGTCGTCGCGTCCCACCAGGGTTGTGCCGTCGCTCCATGTCGGGTTCCTTCCCCTTCGCTGTTGCTCTCGCCCGGCCCGGGTTGATGCGGCCTGCCGCTGCGAGAAGAACTCGCCGTCGCCTCGACGGCGGGTCCCCGTCAGCTCCGCAGGCTCCACTGCTGGTTGGTGCCGCGATGGCAGGACCACAGCACGATCTTGGTGCCGTTCGCCGTCCCGGCCCCCGACGCATCCAGGCACTTGCCGGACTGCATGCCGGTCACGGTGCTGTCAGCGTTCACGTTCCACTGCTGGTTGGCTTGGCCGTTGCAGTCCCAGATGATCACGGCGGTGCCGTCGGACGTCCCCTGATCCGAGGCGTCCAGGCACTTGTTCCCGGACACCGTCAACTGTTTGTCCGAGGTGTAGGTCCAGCGCTGGTTGCCGGCGTCGCTGCAGTCCTGCAGCTGCGCCTGGGTTCCGTTCGCCGTGGCAGCCCCCGGCACCTCCACACACCGACCAGACCCGGTCCCCACGATCTGCACGCTCTGCTGCGTCGGTGTCGGTGTCGGTGTCGGGGTGGGGGCTGGGCCGGTCCCGGGGGTCAGGTAGATCGCGAACGCGTCATGGGTGGCCTGGAAGTTCACCGGAATACTCACCGACCCACCGGTCGCGTTCAGCGTCTGGTTGAACACCACCTGCGGCGCGCTCAACGGCGCCTGCTCCGGGATCCGATCCACCACCACCTTCACACTGCCCCCACCGGACAACCACGCCTGCGAGGCCAACCCCGACACCTTCACCGTCACCCCGCCGGTGAACCCGTTGCTGTCCCCCACCAACGCCACCGCCCGCTTCTCCCCAGCATCCACCGCAGCCGAGATCGCCGTACTGCCCACCTGCCCCGACGTCTCCACCAGGGTCCCGGTCAGATCCGCATACGAACGCATCACCCACCAGTTCCCCGTCGCCGCCCACACGCCACCACTCTGCGTCAACACCCCGGTCAGATTCGGCGACAGACAACACACCCAGTTCCCCCGCATCGCATTCGTGTACCCCGACTGGGCGAACCGGGCCAGATACCACGCCGTCACCCCCGCCGTCTGCCGATCCGCCGGCTGGTACTCATTCGCCGACAACGGCCGAGACCCCACCCCCGACGACGACAACACACTGTTCAACGACTGCGCCACCGTCACCGGATCATCCACATCACCCTCATCATGATTCGTGATCCAGTCCGGCGCCGTCCCCGCCGCCTTCACATGTGCCAAGAACGTCTGCCACTGACCCAACCGAGCCTGCGGCGTGTATGCGAACGACGGCCCCACGATCGGCGCGTCCGGCGCGATCCGCCGCAACTCCCGAAACGCCGAGTCCCACATCTGGAAATACTGGGTGCTGTTCACGCTCCCACCCGGCCAGAACACCGAGATATCCGGCTCGTTATAGATGTCGTACGCGAACGGCAGACCCGACGCCTGCAACTCCCCCACCACCGCGTCCACGAACGCCACCCAATTCGAACAATCCCCATTCGCGCACGGATACACCGTGTTCGACGGCTGCCCACCATCATTACCGTAAATATCACTCAAGATCACCTGGTACTGCGCCCGGTACGGAGCCGCCGTGAACCGCCGCGCCTGCCCGATCACCGTGTTCACATCGGTACGCGTCCCCGACCCGTACTTATACCCATCCCCCACCCATCCCCGCGTCACATGTCCACCCCCGCGAAACGCGTTGAACCCCAACGGCTTCAACAACGCATCCGACGGCTGCGCCCCGTCCTGACTCACCCCGTACAAGAACCCCGACCCCACCCCCGTCGCAGCCCCCTTCGACGACGCCAGATTCACACCCAACACCGCCCCCGCAGCCGCCTCACTGCGCCCCGGCACCACCACCCCCACCACCGCCACAGCAGTGACCAGCACCGCCCCCCACGCGACAGCGACTCGCCCGGACCCACGTCGTGCCGTCATGACTCTTCCTTCCTGTAGGGCGCCCGGGGGGCGCCGTTCCCGTGCTCGGTGACAGTGGAAGGTTGCCCATCCGCCGGGTCGGGCGCCGTGATCCTCGTGACGCCGGTGGCCGGGTGATGGGTATCGCGATCAACACGTCGCTGCAGGCCTGCCATTGCCAGAACTGGGCGGTTCGGTTTCCCTCGCCCTCGGGTGACCGTCCCGGCCGTCAACTCCGCAGGGACCACTGCTGGTTGGTGCCTCCGTGGCAGGACCAGAGGATGATTTTCGTTCCGTTCGTCGTCCCCGCGCCGTCGGCGTCGAGGCACAGTCCGGAGTGCACTCCGGTGATGGTGCCGTCGGCGTTGACGTTCCACTGCTGGTTGGTCTGGCCGTTGCAGTCCCAGATGATTGCCCGGGTGCCGTTGCTGGTGCCCTGGTCGGAGGCGTCCAGGCACTTGTTCTCGTACACCGTCAGCTGGTTGTCGGAGGTGTGGGTCCAGCGCTGGTTGCTCGCGCCGCCGCAGTTCTGCAGTTGCACCTGGGTTCCGTTGCTGGTGCTGGAGTTCTGCACCTCCATACACAGACCGGACCGGCCACCCACGATCTCGACGCCCTGCGGCGTCGTCGAACCCTGGATCCCGGCCGCCGCCATCACCGACTGGGCCGGCGCCGGCCAGGCGCCGTTGCTCACGGTGGTGTTGTTGGAGACCTTGTTGCCCCGGGAGCCGTTGGCGATCCAGGTGGTGCCGTTGGTCGTCCAGTTGTTCGTGACAGTGAGGTCGCCGGTGGTGTTGTCGGCGTTGGCGTTGGCGGTGGACCAGACCCCGATGGCGGAGAAGACGTTATTGGTGGCGGTGAAGTACCGCGAGCCCTCGTCGAAGTAGAGGCCGAAGAAATTGTTGGTGCGCAGGCAGTAGTTGCCGCTGATCACGCCGCCCGGGTTCGCGGAGAGGCCGTAGATGCAACCCCCGTCGTTCATCTGCTGCATGACGTCATGCACGTAGTTGCCGGTGATCTGGTTGTTGCTCGCGGTGGTGGCAGTGCTGTAGCGGGGCTGGTAGTTGTACAGGCCCCGGTAGGCGTACTCGGTGCTTCCACCGGCGTCGTTGGCACCCCACCCGTAGCCGACCGAGATTCCGGAATAGGGCATGTTGTACACCTCGTTGTGGCTGATCACCGCGTTCGTGACGTAGGTCGGCAGGAACGCCGTGATGCCGCGGTAGTCCAGGCCGATGTCGTGGACGAGGTTGTTGCTGATGGTGATGTCCCGGTTCGTCATCCGGGAATCACTAGGGTGGTGGGCGTCCGCCCGCACCCCGCCCGCCACGATCGCCCCCGCCGCGTCCCCGGTGAACACCGAGTGGTCGACCGTGATGGAACGCGCCCCGAGGCCGACCCCGCTGGCGTGGGCGTTGGCGTCGTTGCCGATACCCAGGGCGTTCTGCCCGAGGTTGGCGAACTGGTCGCCGGAGAACGTGATGTCCGACGCCGCGGACACCTGCACCGCCGCAGGCATCTGGCTCCACTGTGGCCGGGTGGCCTCGAACTGCGTACAACCGGACGTGCACGAGCCGAACGCTGGCCACGGCCGGTCGCCCACCAGGTAGGCGCCCGTCTGCTGGTCGGCAAAGCCCTGGTTGCTGCTGGGTCCCAGCCAGCTGGTCCCGCTGAAGGTGATCCCCACCAGGGAGATGTTGTGGGCCGGTGCGTCATAGGTGCCGCCGATGTCCACCAACGACTGCAGCCGGGGCAGTTCCACGTCCGCGGTGCTCAGGTTCTCGCCGGAGCGGGGGATGTAGGACAGCACGCCGGTCCCGGGACTGAGGTACCACTCACCGGGCGAGTCGAGGAACTCGTAGGCGTTCTCCAGATACATCGGACCGGCACGGAACGGGCTGGTGAACGTGTCGTAGCCGAAGGTGTTGTTGTTCCAGGCCGGTTGCTGCATCGTCAGGAAGTTCCCGGTGATGCTCTGCACCGGCGAGTACCGGTCCGTCCACGAGTTGATGGTCTCCACCTCGACGAGGCTCTGGTCCGCGAGGTTGTTCAGATAGCTCAGGGACCCGTTCGTGAACCGCAGGCCACTGCCGGTGGCGGAGAAGTCGGATCGGTTCACCTGAGTGCGCGCCCGGGTCGCCTGCACCCCGTTCACGTACAGCTGGCGGGTATTGGTTCCACTGCCGACGTCGACCTTCCAGATGTTGAGCCTGGAGTCAGCGAGGGACCAGCCGGTGACCCGTTCCGCTCCGGACAGAACCGGATGCGCGGAGGGAGCGGCCTGCCAGATCACGGAGTGGCCGTTGGAACCCGAGTCGGCTCCGGTCAGGCGAAGGGGCGCGGACAACCGGTACACGCCGTCCGCGAGCTGCACGACGATGTCGCCGGACATCCCGCCGACCAGGCCCCTCACCGCCGACTGGGCGGCGGAGAGGGAGCAGGGCCGGGCGGCCGAGCAGTCGGTGCCGCTCCCGGACGGGGAGGCGTAGACCGTGGTCGTGGCCGCCGAGGCCGCCGCAGCCGGAGCGGCTGCCGAGACCAGGCCGGCGACCACCCCGGTGGCCAACGCGAGACCGGAGACTGGAAGTTTCGGCACTGGTCGCCGCCGCATCCGCAGACGCCGACGCCGACTTTCGTCGCGATCACACGCCGGGAAGCGTCCGGGCGCCGTAGGAACCGGGGAACGCGCACTGCCGTAGTGATCAGAGTCGCTCATGCGATTCGTCCTCCTCCACCGTTGGAACGGAGTCCGGCAGTCCGTGGCGCTCGCAGGCCTGGACCCACTGACCGTCCAATTGCCGACGGCTCGGTGGGTGGTCACTCAGGTGGAGAACCGATTCGACTGTGCCGGCCAGCAGGTTACGTCATACGTCTCAGATGGGTCAAGAGTCTTATGGAGGGCATATCACCCCAGATCCTGGACCAAACCGAGTCAGGATGGCCTCTCATACCAGGGCAAAAAGTACCCATTGACCTCTACAAGCGCCCGGCCATACCATTCCGCTTCACGAGCCGGTAGCGAATCGGTTCGACACCTCTGGCCTCACGGCCCTGACATCCCCAAGCACCAAGCACCAGGCGCGGGTCGCGGTCGACCGGGGTCGGCGTGCGTGGCGGACGTCCGACCGCGACGAGGCCTTAGTCGGAATCCCGGACGTTCCCCGACGACCCGCTCTTCAGGCCCTCCACGCCCGTCCCTCGACCCGAATGGTTTGCGCCATGCTCCACTCCCCCATCCAGTTGTCCCGGTTTCCCCTGTCCCGGCGCGGACTGCTGATAGCGATCGGCGTCACCGGCGCGTCCACGACCGGGGTGCTCAACTTCCCCAGGACGGCGTGGGCGACCTCCGGTCCCAGCAGCTACACAGCGGCCTGGTCGTCGGTCAACCAGCACCCCCCCTCG
Source organism: Actinomycetota bacterium (assembly GCA_030837445.1). GTDB lineage: Bacteria > Actinomycetota > Actinomycetes > S36-B12 > UBA10799 > JACJWR01. The sequence goes on along the minus strand of JAUPKM010000407.1, from coordinate 2,826 downwards.
CCGGAATGGTTCCAGGACGCGAAGTTCGGCATCTACTACCACTGGGGCGTCTTCAGCGTCCCCGCCTTCGGTAACGAGTGGTACCCGCGCAACATGTACATCGGCGGCTCCGCCGAGAACCAGCACCACAACGCCGTCTACGGGGACCCCTCGGCGTGGCCGTACCACAACTTCATCAACGGAGCCCGCGACAAGGCCGGCAACTGGGTGCAGTTCGCGCCCAAGCTCACCTCCGCAGGCGGAAACTTCGATCCGAACGACTGGGCCCAGTTGTTCGCCGACGCGGGCGCCAGGTTCGCCGGCCCGGTGGCCGAGCACCATGACGGGTACTCGATGTGGAACAGCCTCACGAACGAGTGGAACTCGGTGGCTACCGGACCGCGGCTGGACCTGCTCCGGCTCCACGCCGATGCCATTCGCGGCAAGGGGTTGAGGCTGCTCACGGCGTTGCACCACGCGTACAACTTCAACGGCTACTACGACCACGTCCCCCGGCAGTCGACGCCAACGCTGCAGAAACTGTACGCGCAGCTGGGCACCGCCGCCGAGAACCAACTCTGGTACAGCAAGCTCCAGGAGGTCATCGACGGCTATCAGCCGGACATCGTCTGGCAGGACTTCGATCTGGGGCTGGTTCAGGAGTCGCAGCGGCTGAATTTCCTGGCCCACTACTTCAACCAGGCGGTGTCCTGGAACAAGGACGTGGTCGCCACCTACAAGGACGGGCTGAACAACCAAGGTGAGGTGTTCGACTACGAGCGGGGAGGGCCGGCCGGCATCCAGTCGCCGTACTGGCTGACCGACGACAGCATCTCCAGCTCGAGCTGGTGCTACACCGTCGGGATCGGCTATTACTCCACCACTGCCCTGCTGCACGCGCTGATCGACCGGGTCAGCAAGAACGGGAACATGCTGTTGAACATCGCCCCGATGGCTGACGGCACGATCCCGTCCGGGCAGCGCACGGTGCTGTTGGGGATCGGCGACCATCTGAAGCGCTTCGGCGAGTCGATCTACAACACTCGAGCCTGGAGCGTGTATGGCGAGGGCCCGACCCAGATGGGCGGCGGCTCGTTCTCTGGGCCCAGGGCGGGCACCGGCCAGGACATTCGGTTCACCCGCAGCAAGGACAACACGGTCCTGTACGCCACGGTGCTCGGCTGGCCCGGCCAGACCCTGACCATCGCCACCCTGGCGGCCAACCGGATCAACCTGAGTGGCCTGTCCTTGACCCAGTTGCTCGGTACCTCGGCCGGGACGTACATCGATCTCCCGACGTCGACGCAGGACGGTTCCGGGCTGCACCTCACGATGCCGTCCTCCGCCGCCCCCTACAGCGCGCTGGCGTATGTGGTGAAGCTGACTTTCTCGGGGCAGGTCCCGTCGCCCGGTTCCGCACCGCCCCCCACGGGATGGGCGAAGATCGCCAACTTGGCCAGCGGTCTGGCGCTGGACAGCGGCGGCAACGTGAGTTCCGGGTCGGTGCTCAAGCAGTGGGGCTATGACGGGAGCACCAACCTGCAATGGCAGGTCGTGGACCTCGACACCGGTTACGTCCGGCTCGTCAATCGCACCAACGGGATGGTGGCGGACAGCTGGGGCGACACCACCAACGGCGCCTCGGCACGGCAGGCGGCGTGGAGCGGCGGGAACAACCAGCAATGGAAGCTGAACGACCTCGGCAGCGGCCACTACCAGATCATCAACCGCGGTACCGGAACCGCCCTCGACGGCGCTGGCAGCCAGACCAACGGCTCCACCACCGTTCTTTGGGCACCCAACAGCAGCCCCAACAACCAGTGGACGATCACCGGCGTGTAGAGACGGCTCCGGCCGTGGTCGTACACATCGGCGAGCATCGGTGGGAGTCGCGGCTCGGTGCGCTGGGGTTCGGCGGGTTGCGAGGGGTGTGGTCGGGTCGACCGCGCCCGGCCGAGCACCCCGGCACGCGGAGGAGCCCGGGCCGGCGCCCGGCCCGGGGGCTCCTGCTGTCGGTGGCCTTCACTTCTGGTGGCAATCGGCGGGGTGGTCGTGCCGCAGGCGTCGGGGGCGCAGGCAGCCGCCTCGCTGCCGTGCGACCTCTACGCGGCGGGTGGGACGGCGAATGCCGCGCCGCAGGCGTCGTTCTGCTCCGGGACCCGCTGCACGATCACGAAGATCTACGACCAGACCACCTACCACAACGACCTGCCGAGCTTCTGGAGCGGCTACTGGAAGGGACCGGGACCGAACGGATCGGACATCGGGGCGGATGCGATGGCCCTTCCGGTGACGATCGGCGGGAACCCGGCGTACGGCGTCAAGGTCACCCCCGGCGTGGCAAGGATCCGAACACCCCCGGGGTCCATTTCCCGTTCGTCAGTGCCTGGTTGAAGAACAACGGCACCAGCAACTTCACCCTCAAGCACGGCAATGCCACCACCGAGGGGTTGACCACCCCCTGCTCCGGCCCGCTCCCCAACGGCTACTCCCCGATGCGGTTGGACCCATCGATCCTGCTGGGCACCGGTGGGGACAACAGTCCCTACGGAATCGGTAAGTTCTTCGAGGGCGCGGTGACATCCGGTTACCCGAGTGATGCCACGGAGAACGCCGTCCAGGCCGCTATCACCGCGGCCGGTTACAGCTCGTCGGGCGGCGGTGGCGTCCAGCAGAACGTCGAGATCGTGGGCGGCCGGTCCGGCAAGTGCGTGGAGGTGCCGAACTCCAGCACCAGCAACGGAACCCGGGCGATCATCTGGGACTGCAACGGTCAGACCAACCAGCAGTGGAACGTCAACGCCGACGGCACCATCACCGGGGTGCACTCCGGACTGTGCCTCGACG
>JAUPKM010000406.1 GCA_030837445.1 Actinomycetota bacterium | reverse complement strand
GGGTCCGGCGGCCTGGCGTTCGCGCCGGGACCGGCGCGTGCGCCGCATGCCCGGCGCGAGGGCGCCGGGCCGCCCGGCCCCGGTAGGGGCCGGGTCTTGAAGACGTAATGGGAACTCGTTACAGCTGCCCCCCGGCACGGACCCCGACGGACCTCCCCCAGGCCCCGGGGACCGCCATCAACGAGTGCGATCACTGTCGCGATCACGACAGCAACTGCACGCGTTGAGCACCCCAGGGCAGAGCACCGGGTCAGCTACCCGGCATCCCGCCCCCGTGCGGGACCCCACTGGCCGATCGGACACCCAGACGTTCCGACAAGCCCGAAAAGACCGCCATGCCCCGATCCGCCGACCGGGCGGGCACCGAGCCACACAGCCACCCTCGAATATGTGGTAACTCGGACCCAAATCGATAACGACAGTAATTGCACACACTAATTCCCCCTTCTGTCGCGGCAACCCGCCGAGGATCAGGAGGTTTGGCTGTGGACAAGGATGCCGTCGCCGGGGAGCGGCGAGGGCGAGTGGTTCCGGTGCCGGTCCCGGCTGACTCCGTCGTCGCTGCCGCGACCGCCCTGCTTGCGGCGCGTCCCGCTGGCACGCAGGCACTGGTGGCGTTGCTCGACGGGTGACGTCACCGTCTCGGGACGAGTGACGCCTCGTAGGTGGCACGGTCGACCTCGAGGCCGTCGAGAGCCACGGCGTGCCTTTCCTTCAGGATGCCGCCCGGTTGACGGGACAGAGCGTGAGGAGATGCTCCAGTCCGACGTAATCCTGCGGATTGATGGTGAAAAGGGGCAGAGCGTTGCTGATAGCGACGCAGGCGATCAGCAGATCCGCGAAGCGGCGTCTCGGAGTGCGGCCAGCTGCCTGGACCGCGGCGAACACGGGCCCGTAGTGACGGGCGGCCTCGACGTCGAACGGCAGGGGATGGAAGGTCGCCTCCACCCGCTGCAGGCGCCCGATACGAACAGCCCGCTCGACGGGGTCGTCGGTGGCCAGCGGACCGGCGGACAACTCGGCCAGAGTGATCGAGCTGATCGCGCTCTCCACCGGCAGCTCACACACTTCGATCAGGGGAAGGTGAACGATGACGTTGGTGTCCAGCAAGCCTCTCCGATAGCGGTCACTCAACGGGGAGCTCCTGATCGACAACGTTGTCGAGGTCACCGAAGAACCGATCGGCATCGATCGGCTGATCACGGCCCATCAGGGCCAGGAGCTGTGATGAGGCGACGAAGACCTGTCTCCGCAAAGGGTGCAGTTCGGCGATCGGCGTCCCGTTCCGCGTGACGATGAAGGTCTCACCCGATTCCACCGATCGCAGGATCGTCCCGGAGTCATTGCGCAGTTCGCGCTGCGTGATCTCTCTGAACGCAGGTTCTGCCATGAAGTGGAGGCTACACCGCACTGCTACGTTGTGCTACGGCCGTGCTTCTGGTCCTTCGGGACTGGTGACCGATGCTCAGCCGCAGTGGTGAGCCACCTGGGCCAGCTCGGCGACAGCCCAGGTGAACTGCTGCTCGCGCGAGGTGTCGTTCGCGATCCGCCGTCCCTCGGCCTGCACCTGCCGGATCTCGGCGGAGGCGTCGTCGTGGTAGTCGGGTGACCCGCCACCCGCCAGATAGGCCTCCAGCCAGGCGACGAGACGCACGCGGTGGGTCCAGTCTGCCGGTGCGGTGGTCCCGGTGGGCGACGACCCCGGGCAGGACGGCGCGGCGTCGACGGTCCGCTGGATGATGACCTCGGCGAGGTCCCCGGCCGCGGACCAGACACTTCCGTCCCGCACGGCGAAGACAGCCCTCGCGGGCGATCGCCCGGCGGGAGAGGCGGCGGACGGGAGTGACGCGGCGGACGGGGAGATTGCCGGTTCCGCGACGAGCCGGATCCCGTTCTCGACAGCGACGGGCGGCAGGGTGAAGGCCGCCGGCAACCTGGCGGCGCGGTCGCCGACGGAGCGGACGAGGGGCAGGTACTTCTCGTGCTCGGGCCACAGGCACAGGCGCAGGCGGCCCGCCACGCACGTGGCGTCCTGCTCCGTCAGCGAGCGGGCGGCGACCGGTACCCCGGCTGCGACGACGAGCCCCAGGACTGTGCCGAGCACTGCGATCGACACCCATCCCGTCCAGCGGCGCACGGCGGGAGTCGCCCAGAGCACCGCGACGAGCAGCGACACCGTCAGCACCAGCCTGACGCCTGTTCCCTGCCACCGCACGGTCTGCTGCGGCCGGCCTGCGACCAGGAGGTCCCCCCCTTGCTGCCCGAGGTAGGTCACGGCGGCGCAGAGGACGGCGGCGGCGAACACCGACGTCCAGGAGCCGAACCTTCGCCCCGCGAACCAGCCGACCGCGACGCTGACGACGGTGAGGGAGGCTCCGAGAAGGGAGTACCCCGCGAACAGTCCGGGCCCGGGCGGAAAGGATCGCGCCGTGAGGGCTGCGGCGACGATCTGCGCGGTCAGGAAGGGAAGTACGAGGAGAAGCGACGTCGCGACCAGGCGTGGCGCCTCGACGGCGATCGCGCACCGCGGAGTGGCCATCAGACGTTCGCTGACGCCGTGACGCCACGGCGCGGCACCGGACCACGCGGCAAGAGCGGCCACCCAGGGAGCGAGCCAGAACGCGGGAACCTGTGCGGCAGCCGCCGTCTCGGGCCAGGACCCAATCCAGGCCGTGGTATCGAGGAGCATCGCCAGGTACGCGATCACCAGGAGGGGAATGACCCACCGGATGGAACTGGTGCGTAGATGCAGCCAGAGGATCGTCATCCACGACCTCCTGCGGACGCCACCGTGGTCGCTGTCGACATCAGAGAACCGAGCGATATCGCGCGGTCTGCGACGCCCCGGACGTCGACGCGCTCACGGGCCGTGACCACCACTGTGGCACTCGCCTGCCCCCGGAGGATCCGCCGCAGCCGGGAGTGATCCACACCGTTCCAATCATCGAACGCTCCGTCCAGCAAGATCAGTCGTGGTGTGCCGATCAGAGCGCCGGCGAGCGACACCCACCGCCGTTCCTCGTCCGGTAGCCGCTTCGTCCGTGTACCGGCATGGTCGGTGAGTCCCAGGTCCGCGAGAACCCGCCGGACATGGTGATCGGTTGCCTGCCGGGTGATTCCGCAGACCCAGGCGGCGTAATGGAGGTGATCTCTCACTGACATCGCCGGTTCGAGCCCGGCGTCCTGCGGAAGGTAACGAATGTCAGCCCTCAGCCGACGAGCAGTCGCGGTGACGCGGACGTCGTGGCCGTCCAGCAGCAGCCTTCCCGACCGCGGTGGCAACAGCGTGGCGAGGGCCCTCATCACGGTTGTCTTTCCCGAGTCCACGGGCCCGAGGATCGCGGTAATCCCGCCTGACACCTGGAGATCGAGATGGTCCACGACGTCGCGCTGCCCGTAACCAATCACCGCGCCCTCAGCGAGGATCTCCATCACATCTCCCTTGATCCCCCGATCCGAAGTCACGACGAAGTGACGGAGGCCGACGTCTCCGCCACTTCGTCGCTGGCCTTCAGCTATCGGCTAGTTCCAGCTGTGCTCAATCTTGCCGCCGGTGACCTTGATGGAGCAGTCGTTGCCATTGAATGTCTCCGACTCACCGGGGTAGCGGTGTCGCTGCACAATCTGATCAAACCCGGCCTTGCAGTATGCGGTCGACAGGTAGATCCCCGGCTGCGACGGGCTGCCGGAGGAGCACTTCTGCGCCCAAGCGGTGTTCCACCACTGGGTGTAGCAGCCGTAGACGCTGGACGACGTCCCGCCGGCGCTGGCGGCTGGCGCCAGGCCGACAGAGGCCAATCCGATTCCCACGACCGACAACAGGACCGTCGCGCGCTTCTTCTGCGCGTAGCCGATTCTCATTCCAGGCTGACGAAACTGCATGGTGTTCCCCCATTCTTGGCTTTCACGACGCACCGTGTCGGCACAGGCTCCCGCCATGCCACAGCCAGACCTCACCCCCTGCTGTGGCATTCGACACCCGGACGGCTTCCCCAAGCCGTGCCCCCGGTGACCTGCGGCACACCGATCGATTGAATCGGTATTAGCACCGCAACCGGGACAGAGATTATCACCTCTTCAACGAGAGAGCTAGGAACCTCGGGAAATTACTTTCGGTAACCGCAATAGTGTCACATTCGAAGTACTCGCGAACGGAGAGCCACATCAAGGTCACGTCACGTCGCTCCACTGTTCGCATCGTGATCAGAAGGGAGAGCCGAGCATGGTTCTGCCGAACCGGGGTTTGTGGTGGGGGATGGGCCTTCTCGTCTTTGTGGCCGCAGCCGGGACGGCATCATCGACGACGCTCCCCGAAGCGTCACCAGCCCGCGCCCCCCGGCACCACGGCGAGCCTTTAGATGACTCCTCACCGGATCTCAAGCCAGTGCCGGATCTCAGGCGGGGGCCGGTCCGGTGGTGGTCCGCCGGACCAGGGAGGTCGGCAGGACGACGTGCTCCTCCTCGGGCTTGGTCCCGGCGAGGAGTTCCAGCAGGAGGGAAGCCGCCGCACCACCCATCTGCTGGAGCGGCTGACGGACGGTGCTCAAGGGGGTGCGCAGCTGAGCCGCCTCGGGGACGTCGTCGAACCCGATCACCGACAGGTCGTCGGGCACCCGAAGGCCGAGGACCGGGGCGACCTGGGTGGTCGCGATGGCGGACAGGTCGTTGGCCGCGAAGATGGCCGTCGGGCGATCGGGGCGGGAGAGCAGTTCGAAGACCGGGACGTTCCGGGTGTCCGGGTCGTAGTAGTCCCCGGTTACCAGCGAGGCGTCGACCGGGATCCCGGCTTGGTCGAGCGCGTGCCGGTAGCCGTCGAACCGCTGGGCGGAAGAGCGTGAACCGGGACGGCCAGCGAGGAACGCGATACGCCGATGGCCGAGCTCCAGCAGGTGACGGGTCGCCATGACGGCGCCGATGAAGTTGTCCGACTCCACGCTCGGCAGATCCTCCGGGCCCACGTGCGGGTCGATCACCACCAGCGGAACGGTGGCGTCGACGTCCACCACACTGGGCGTCACGAGGATCACCCCGTCGACCAGCGTGCCGCTCAGCCGCGACAGATGACGGCGTTCCCATCCACTCGCGCTGCCGTGGCGCCCCCCGGTGTAGGCGAGCAGGTCGTACGGCGTGTCCCTGAGCGTGGCGTCGACGCCTTTGAGGATCTCTGTGCTGAACGGGCCGAAGGCGCCCACCAGAATCCCGATCATGTCTGTCCGCTGCGAACGCATGCTCCGCGCGACAAGGCTCGACTGGTAACCGAGGTCCTCCACGACCCGCATGACGTGGGCGGAGGTCTCGCTCGCGACGCCGTACCGGTTATTGATCACCTTGGAGACGGTCGCCACCGACACGCCAGCCACTCGTGCGACGTCCGTGATCGTGACTCTGCGTGCCATAAGGGGAGGCTAGCAGTGTCTGATCGTTATAGAAAACGTTATCCATAACGTTGACTACGTGAAGTTTCGCTGCGAGACTCGCCGCGCATCCAGCTACTGCACATGATCACAAGCCTCAGGTGTGGATGCGGGTTCGACTATTCAGCAGACTCGACGAAGGGGACGGGTTGATGAAGGGGAAGCAGCTCTTTGCGGCCACGGCTGCGTTGACGGTTGGCCTCGCCGGGCTCACGGCCTGTGGCGGTGGTTCGGACGGCGGCAGCGGCGACAGCGGCGGCAAGGTCACGTTGAGCGTGTGGCACAACGCGACGACCGGGCCCGGCGGTGACTGGTGGACCAAGGCGGGCGCCGACTTCGAGGCTGCCCACCCGAACGTCAAGGTCGAGCTCCAGGTCGTCCAGAACGAGGACTACGACGGCAAGCTCCAGACGGCCTTGAACGCGGGCGAGGCGCCTGACATCTTCATGCAGCGCGGCGGCGGCAAGATGGCCGCGATGGCCAAGGCGGGCCAGCTGATGGACCTCGCAGACTCGGTCACTCCCGAGACCAAGAGCGTGATCAACGAGGCGGCCTTCAAGCCGGGCACGATCGACGGCAAGCTCTACTCGATGCCCCTGACCGTCCTGCCGGGCGGGTTCTTCTACAGCAAGGACCTGTTCGCGAAGGCGGGCGTCACCACGCCCCCGGCCACGATCACGGAACTTCAGGCCGCCGTCGAGAAACTGAAGGCCACCAAGGTCGCCCCGATCGCCCTGGGCGGCAAGGACGCCTGGCCCGCCGCCCACTACTACTACTTCTTCGCGGTGCGCGAGTGCAGCGCGGCCACGATCACCGACACCGCCAAGAACCTGTCGTTCACGGACCCCTGCTGGGTCAAGGCGGCGGAGCGTCTGAAGGCGCTGGCGGACAGCAAGCCCTTCAACGAGGGGTTCCTGACGACGTCCGCGCAGCAGGGTGCCGGTAGCTCGGCGGGCCTGGTCGCCAACCACAAGGCGGCCATGGAGCTCATGGGCGCCTGGGACGCCGGAGTGATCGGCTCCCTGACCCCTGACGCGAAGCCGCTCGCCGACCTGGACTGGTTCCCCTTCCCCAGCGTCGAGGGCGGTGCCGGTGACCCCGGGGCCATGCTGGGCAGCGTCGGTGGCAACTCCTGCTGGGCCAAGGCTCCCAAGGCCGAGTGCACGGCCTTCCTGAACTTCCTCGCGACCACGCCGCTGCAGGAGGGCTACTACCGGGCGTTCCAGGCCCCGCCGGTGAACAGCAAGGCCCAGGCTGTCGTTACCGAGCCCTACCTCAAGTCGGTGATCGAAGCGTTCAACAAGGCTCCGTTCGTCTCCGAATGGCTCGACACCGTCTACGGGCAGAACATCGGGAACGCCCTGAACACCTCGGTCGTCGACCTGCTGGCGGGCAAGACCGACGCCCCGGGCATCGTCAAGGCCGTCCAGAGCGCCGCCAAGAAGGCCTAGCACCTCCCATGACCACAATGAGCAACGAGAGCCCGGCCGCGGGCAAGGCGCGCAGCGCGTCGCCCGCGGCCGAGGCCGCTACCTCCGGGCGCCAGCGCGCCGACTGGGGAATGCGGCTGGAGATCGCCCTGATGACCGGGCCGTCGATCCTCATCTTCGTCGCGTTCGTCATCTTCCCCGTGGTGATGGCGGCCTACTACGGCTTCTTCCGGTGGCAGGGATACGGGATCCCGACCGACTTCGTAGGCCTGCGCAACTACATCACCATCATCACCGACGGTCCCTTCCACGACGCCCTGGCGCACAACGGGTTCATCGCGGTGATGTCCCTCCTCCTCCAGGGACCCATTGCGGTGCTCCTGGCCCTGCTGATGAACCGCAAGATGCGCGGGCAGACGCTGATCCGAATCCTGATCTTCGTGCCCTATGTCATCTCCGAGGTCGTCGTCGGCACCGGGTGGGGTCTGATGCTGGCGAGCAACGGAGCATTCAACGCTCTTCTGCGCGACCTCGGGCTGGAGGGCCTGGCCCAGGATTGGCTGTCCAATCCGAAGCTGGCCATCTGGACCCTGATGGGCATCCTGACGTGGAAGTACATCGGCTTCGCCGTCATCCTGTTCCTCGCCGGACTCCAGGGCATCCCGCAGGACCTCACGGAGGCCGCGTCGATCGACGGCGCCTCCTACTGGCAGATCCAGCGGCGGATCACCCTGCCGTTGCTCGGACCGACCATCCGGATCTGGGGATTCCTGTCGATCATCGGCGCGTTCCAGCTGTTCGACCTCGTCTTCATCATCTGGGGCCAGTACGTGTCCTCGACCGCCGGCACCTCGACGATGGCCACCTACATGGTCACCGAAGGCCGTAACGCCGGAAACTTCGGGTACGGCAACGCGGTCGCCGTGGTGCTGTTCTTCGTCTCTATGTCCGTCGCCCTGGTGTACCAGCGGTTCGTCCTGCGCCGAGACACCGACGGCGCCCTCACCGGAGGCCGATCCCGATGACCGCCACGACCGGCTCCCGGCCGGCACCACAACCGGCACCACGGCCTGCGACGAACGGGCGCGCCCGTCCCGACCGCAGGTTCAGCTGGACCGACCCCGTCGTCTACTTCATCGCGCTCGCCCTGATCGGGATGATGCTCGCTCCCGTCGTCTACGTGATCGTCGGCGGTTTCCGGACCAACTCCCAGATCACCGTCGACCCGTCGGGGTGGCCCTCGCCGTGGAACCCCGGCAACTACCTCAACGTCCTCGGCGGCACCGTGTTCTGGCGGGAGGTCACCAACTCGACCATCACCGCGCTGGCCACCACGGCAGGGGTGGTGACGCTGGGGCTGATGACCAGCTTCATCATCGCCCGGTACCAGTTCCGGGGGCGGGGAGCGATGTACTCCCTGTTCGCCGCGGGCCTGATGTTCCCGCTCACCGTCGCCATCACCCCGCTGTACGTCCTGGTGAAGAGCATCGGCCTGATGAACACCCTCCCCGGGGTGATCCTGCCCCAGATCGCCTTCGGCCTCCCGACGACGATCATCATCCTGGTGCCGTTCCTGCGGGCGATTCCCGACGAGATCCAGGAGGCCGCCGCCATCGACGGGTGCAGCCGTCTGGCGTTCTTCTGGCGCATGGTCGTGCCGCTGTCGGTCCCCGGAGTGATCACCACGGGCATCCTCGCCTTCATCAGCAGCTGGAACGGCTACCTGCTGCCGTTGTTCATCCTCAACCGGGAATCCACGTTCACCCTGCCCCTCGGGGTCCAGGCGTTCGCCTCCCAGTACTCCGTCGACACCGCGAAGGTCCTCGCCTTCACCTCCTTGTCGATGATCCCCGCCCTGGTGTTCTTCAGCATCTTCCAACGCCGCATCGTCGGCGGCCTGACCGGGGCGGTGAAGGGGTGAGCGACACCACCACCGTCGTCGTCCCGGACACCCCGCTCGGACCCCTGCCACAGGCCTGGCGCGAATGTGTCGGGACCGGCAGGCTCAACCTCGCCCTGCGGGCCGACTACCGGGAATCACTGGCCCAGGTACAGCGCGACATCGGGTTCTCCTACATTCGGGGACACGGGCTGCTGCACGACGACATGGGCGTCCACCGGACGGCGCACGTCGGCGACCGCACCTGGACCCGTCACGGATTCACCTATGTCGACCAGGTCCACGACGCCTTCCTCGACCTCGGCATCCGCCCGTTCGTCGAACTCGGCTTCATGCCGTCGGCGCTCGCCTCCGGCGACCAGACCGTCTTCTGGTGGAAGGGCAACGTCACCCCTCCGTCGGACGAAGGGGAATGGGTCGCGCTCGTGCGGTCCGTCGTCCGGCACCTGGTCGACCGTTACGGCCTGGACGAGGTCCGCCGGTGGCCGTTCGAGATCTGGAACGAGCCGAACCTGCCGATCTTCTGGAAGGACGCTGACCAGCAGGCGTACTTCCGGCTGTACGACATCACCGCGCGGGCGGTGAAGGACGTCGACGCCGACTTGCTCGTCGGCGGCCCGGCCCTCTCTCCGGGGGCGGACGAATGGTGGGCGCCGTTCGCCGACTTCGTCACCGCGAACGACGTCCCGATCGATTTCGTCACCCGGCACGCCTACACGTCCCGGGAACCGCAGCACGTCCCGTTCGGGACCTATCAGGAACTGATGCCGCCTCAGGAGCTGCTGAGGCAGTTCGCCGCGCCCCGCGCCCATCTGGCAGGGACGGGGCTGGAGCGGCTCCCCGTGCACATCACGGAGTTCAACTCCTCCTACTGCCCGGACAACCCCATCCACGACACGGCCTACCACGCGGCCTATCTCGCTCCGGTGCTCGCGGGCGGCGGGGACCACGTGGACTCGTTCTCCTACTGGACGTTCTGCGACGTCTTCGAGGAGGCAGACATCCCGACGTCGATCTTCCACGGCGGTTTCGGGCTGCTCACCCACCGGCAGCTCGCCAAGCCCACCTACCATCTGTTCGCCTTCATGGCCCGGATGGGCACCTCGGTCCTCGCCCGCGGGGACGACCATCTCGTGTGCCGGGACGACTCCGGCCGGGTGACCGTGCTCGCCTGGAACCCGGTGCACGGCTCCGACGGCGTCGCCGAGGACGCCGCGACAGGTGGACGCCACGAGGTGCGGCTGTCCTTGCCGGTCACCCGGCGCCACGAGGGGGGCGCCGGGTCCGGTGAGGTGTTCGCCCTCCGCGAGCGGGTGAACGACGACGACGGCAACGCCTTCGGCGCCTGGCGGGAGATGGGGCGCCCGATGTCACCCGATCGCCGTCAGCTGGAGATGCTGCGCCGTTGTTCGGAACCGGCGCGGGAGCACCTGCGGCTTCGGGCGGACGGCGGGCGGGCGGACCTCTCCTTGTCCCTGGCCCGCCACGAGATCACCTTCGTGGAGATCGTCGAGGTGCGGGAGACGGTCCACGAGGGGTTGGACGACCGGCGGCTGCTCGGCGGTGACGACGACCTTCTGGTCGCCGGTCACGAACGCGGGGCGGACGGCCCGGGAGCCGGTCTCTCTGACATCATTCCGGGGTGAGCTCCATTAGTTCGATCGGTGTTGTGGTGCCGTCGAGTGAGCTCGAGGGATTCCGAGGCCCGTTCGTCGGGGCACCGTTGCAGGGCGCGACGTCGGTGATCTCCGCGGCCTCACTCCAGCCGGTGCTCCTGATGCTGGACGACCGCGGGCCGGATCCACTGGTCCGTTACCTGTCTAGCGGTCGCGTCGAGGCAGCCGTCGTCATCCTGCTGCACGAGACGGAGCGGCTCTACCGGAGTCTCCAGGAGGTGTCGTGCCCGGTCGTCTACGTCGGACGGTCGGGCACGGACCTCGGGCCCGAAAGCTGCTGGGTCGACGGCGACAACTACGCCGGGGGCAGGCTGGCGGCCCGGACCTTGATCGAGGCCGGACGCCGCCGGCTGGTGTGCATCACCGGGCCGTCGGGGTATCTCCCGGCGGATCGACGCCTGGAAGGGTTCCGCGACGAACTGGAGAACTGGGGGCTGTCACCCCTCGCCGTCGCTCACAGTGAGTTCTCGATGCAGCCCGGCTCGATGGCGATGGCGAACCTGATGCGCCAGACCGAGAACGTCGACGGCCTCTTCGCCGCCTCCGACCTCATCGCCGTCGGAGCGATCCGGGTCCTGAACGCCTCCGGACGGCAGATTCCCCACGACGTCTCCGTCGTCGGGTTCGACGACACCGTCGTCGCCGCGACCTCTGTCCCCGCGCTGACGTCCGTCCGCCAGCCATTGCGCGAGATGGGCGTCCGCGCGGCGGAACTCGCCATCGAGGCACTTTCCGACGGCGGGAGCCCCGCGCTCCGGCAGATCGAACTCCCCGTCACCCTCACCCTCCGCGACTCCGTCTGACCGCCGGCGAAGGTACGTCTCGTACTCGTCGGTGAAGCTGCGGCGCGTCGAGCCCCTTCGGGTCACTCCCGAAGAATCGGGCAGTCATCACCTGTGTCCACCAAACCGGGGACGTTCCGGTCACCCAGACCACTCAGGGCGTAGCCTCCCAGGCTCAGCTCATCGCCACCGCCACCGCGACGGTGGTCGAGCTGTCCCAGGCAAACTCCGACGCCGCCGACCGCAGCCGGATGGCCGTCAAGGAGATCACTCGGATGGGCAACGAACTGCGAAAGGAGACCGACGGGCTGCAGCTCGCCAGCACCGACGGGGAGGGTGACTTCGAGATCAGCTGGGACCGCACCGCCAACCGGCTCTCCGACATCTGCCATGGACTGTGGAGCGACGAGACCTGCGACCGCTACGTCCGGGAACTCACCGCCGCCTACGAGGTCAGCCAGCCCGGCTGGAAATTCCTCGTCGACTTCAGCGCCCACCCCGCCCAGTCAACCCGCGTCCAACAAACCCACGAGGTGATGATGGCCGCCGCCGTCCGCAACGGACTGACCTGGTGCGGCTTCGTCGCCCAGAACCCGCTGGTCGCCATGCAGATGCAACGCCTTTCCGAGAAGACTGGCTTCCCCGTCACCTACGTCGCCTCCCGCGAGGAAGCCCTCGCCGTCCTGTCCAGACACTGACCTGGGTCGTCCCTGGGCCCGACGCGGGTCCGGAACCCGTTCCAGAGCCTGCACCAGCCCCGGACAGTCACCCACCGTGAAGACCGTCGGAAGGTCATGGTCCTCGACCAGACCACCACAGACAGTGTCGATCATGGTGTCGATGAGGGAAGATGACATCGCGGGTGTGGTTCCTCTCGCGGATCGGGAGTCTTCGCAAACCCCATGATTCCGCCCTCACCCCACACATCACCGCAGGCCAGAACGTGATCACGATAGAACGCAACAGCCCTGGTGCGTGGGCCGGTCGACGGCGGCAAGAGAGAAACACCGAACACGTGACCGCATCTGCCGTCAGCCATTCGTAAAAATTTCAGGTTCGCGTTCTCATTGTGAACTCAGGTTCCTGAAGCCTGCGTTCGTATCAGGGTCAGGCACTCGAGAACCATTGACGGCCCTGATTGTGATCGCTAACATCCCACTCGCACTTCATGGTCATAAACCATGCCGAGGGACGGTCGGTAGCGGACTGGGCAATCACACGGAAGAAGGATGATGAATGCGATGATGCCTCCTCATCAACTCCGGCGGACAACCCGGCCACGGTGGCGCCGACTGGCGTCGGTACTCGTCGCCGCTCTGCTCGGCAGCGCGGCGTTCTTCGTCGAGACACAACCCGCGGTGGCCGCGACGACGCCGTGGCTCACGGTGTCCGGCGGCTACGCGTCGTTCACCGTCCCGGCGGACCACATCAAGAACACCATGGGTGACGTGTCGCTCCTCGTCGTCGACGGCGATTTCGGCCCGTCCTTCAACCGGTCGGAATACGGCCTGTCCCTCAACGGCAACTCGTGGACGGGCATCATCGGCCCGCTGCCGGCAGGCCTGTACTCGTACCAGCTCACCGGGGACGACACCAAGGTCATCAAGGATCCGACGAATCCCACAAGCGTCACCTCGCAACCGACGCTGAGTACCTTCCTCGTCGCGGGCGACTCGACCCGGCTGCTCACCGACGTCCCTTCGGGGAAAGGTGGCACGGTCAAGAACCTCGCCTACGAGGGTGACCGGCCGGATCAGAAGCGGTCGGCCTCCGTGTGGACCCCGCCCGGGTACGACGCCCGCCGTGCCCAGCTGTACCCGGTGCTCTTCCTGCTCAGCGGCGAGGACAGAAGTGACACCGACTGGATCGACCTCGGACGCTCCCGGCAAATCCTCGACAACCTCTCGGTTCAGGGACAGCTGACACCGATGGTGGTCGTGATGGGCGGGGGAGGCGAAGCGGACGCCGACAAGGTCCTCGGAAACCTGATGACGGCGTCCCGCCGGGAGTACCGCATCGCCACTGATCCCGCCCACCAGGCGGTGGCCGGACTCTCGGCCGGGGCGTCCACGGTCGTCGCCATGGCGCTCTCCCGCCCGGGACGGTTCGGCTACGTCGGTTCCTTCGCGGGCTCGTTCTCCGGCGAGGGACGTCGAGATGCCCGAGCCGTCAACGTCGCCACGAAACTGCTGCGGCTGTACACCGGGAACATGACCGATCCGGCCTACAACCCCACGTACCGGTTGATGCGACAGCTCGACCGAGCCGGGATCAGGTACGAGTTTGACGGCGTCGCTCCCGATCTCGGTCACAACTGGACGGCGTGGCAGAACAACCTCGCCGACTTCGTGCCGCGACTGTTCCGCACGGTGCCGAACCACGGTCCGAGCCGTGGTCACCTGGCGCTCACCCGGGAGTTCGTCCCGCCGTCCGCCGGCGCCACCCCGCGGCTGACCACGGACGCCAACGGTGACACCTTCGCCACCGTCGAGACCGGCCTCGACTTCGGGGCAGCCCGGCACGTCACCTTGTGGGGCAACTGGGCGCCGGGCGGGAGCTGGCTGCGCCTCCCGCTCTCGAAGTCAGGGGAACGGTGGCGGGGAACGGTGGGACCGCTCAAGCCGTGGATGTACTACTACCAGTTCATCGTCGACCTGACCGCGAAGAAAGACACCTCGAACCCGACGAAGGTCACGTCGGAACCGAACTGGAGTACCTTCCTCGCCCCGGGCAAGGCCGCGCGACCCTTGACGGATGTGCCCGCCGGCAAAGGCGGAAAGGTGGAGACCTTCACGTACACCAGCGCCGTCGCCGGGCAGGAACGCAGCTCCCTCGTCTGGACACCACCTGGTTACGATGCCCGTCGCACAAAACCCTATCCAGTCCTGTACCTTCAGCACGGCGGCGGCCAGAACTACACCGACTGGGTGGAAATGGGTCGTGCCCGGCAGATCCTCGACAACGCTTTCGTCGACGGCAAACTCGTGCCGATGGTGGTCGTCATGAGTAACGGAAACGTGTCCGACTTCACGAAAGAATTGCTTGAGAACATCGTCCCGGCGGCGCGTACCCGCTACAACATCTCTCACGAGCCTGCTCAGCAGGCACTCGCCGGCCTGTCGATGGGTGGTTTCCAGACCTACGCCGTCCTCACGTCACACCCGGGTGAGTTCGCCTACGTCGGTACCTTCTCCGCCGCGCTGCTCACCACGACAGACATCGATGCGGCTGCGATCAACAAGGGCACCAAGCTCTTGCAGGTGTACACCGGCGACGTGACGGACTTCGTGTACTCCCTCACCATGAGCACACTGTCCACGTTCGACACCCTCGGTATCAAGTACCAGTTCGGCGGGGTCACCCAGGGACCTCACGGCTGGGACACCTGGCAGAAGAACCTCATCGACTTCGCGCCACGCCTCTTCCGATAGAAGAGATTCCGATAGAAGAGGTTCCGGTAGAAGAGGTTCCGGTAGGGGAGGAACGGCAAGGGGCACCGGGATGGGTTCCCGGTGCCCCTTTCGACCGCTCGTGGCGGTCATCGAGCGAATCAGCCGGCG
>JAUPKM010000405.1 GCA_030837445.1 Actinomycetota bacterium | reverse complement strand
CTCTGCTTCGATCAGTTCCAGCGTGTTTCCCGGGCGAGTCGGTGATCACGATCGGTACGCTGCACCGGTCAGCGATCACTCCGGGACCAGCGAGACGCAGGGAGATGGTGTGGGGACCGTCGATGCACCTGATAGGCCGGACGCCCCTGCCGTCCTGACGGAGCGGGAGGCGGTCGCTGTGAGTCAGTCACACACCGAGCGAAGGGTTTCCCGGCCGAATGTCTTCGGCGGTATCCCTCACCGCAACCCCCATTTCACGGGCCGTGACGCTCTGCTCGAACAGTTGCACGGGCAGCTTCTGGAGGGCAGCCGGGAACTTGCTCTCCTGCCGCACGCCGTCCACGGGCTGGGCGGTGTCGGCAAGACGCACCTGGCGATCGAATACGCCTGGCGGTACCTCCATGAGTATCAGCTCGTCTGGTGGATCCCCTCGGAGAGCGTGACGACGGTGCGGACGTCGCTGGTGGCGCTCGCCCAGACCATGGGGGTGGCGACTCCGGGGCAGGACACGGACAAGACCATCTCGTCGGTCCTCGACGCCCTGCGGGTGGGGCAGCCGTACTCGCGCTGGCTCCTGATCTATGACAACGCTCAGGCTCCGGAGGAGATGGACACTCTCCTGCCGGTCCCGGCCGGACATGTGCTCATCACGTCCCGCAATCCCGAGTGGTCGGACCGGGCATCCCTCCTTGAGGTCGACGTCTTCGACCGTCCCGAGAGCATCGCCCTCCTCCAACGCCGGGGATCAGAGATCGGGGACGACGAGGCCGGGCAGCTGGCTGAGATGCTCGGCGATCTGCCGCTGGCCCTCGACCAGGCCGCCGCCTGGCAGGCGGCCACCGCGACGCCAGCCCCCGAGCTCGTCACCCTCCTCGGTGAGCGCCTGCTCCAGTTGCTGGTCGACCGTCCCACGGGCTACCCGGCCAGCGTCGTCGCCACCTGGGATCTCGCTTTCACGGAACTGCGTCGGCATTCCCCGGGTGCGGCCCGGCTCCTGGAGCTTCTCGCCTTCTTCGGCTCCGACCCGATCCCCATCCCCGTGATTCGGGACGGCCGCAATGCCGACCTTCCTGTTGAGCTCAAACGGGTTCTCGGTGATGACCTCCAACTGCGCCGGGCGATCCGGGAGATCGGCCGCTACGCCCTGGCGAAGGTTGATCCCGCACGTAACCGCCTGGAGATTCACCGCCTGGTCCAGTCGGTGCTGCGGGATCGGCTCACCCCGGAGCAGGCGGCGCTGACAAGGGACTCGGTACACCGCATTCTCGGGGCGGCGAATCCGGGGTTGCCCGATGAGCCGCACACCCATGAGCGACACGGCGAACTCCTGCCGCACATCACGCTGTCCGGAGTCATTGACGGTACCAGCCGACCCGGTCATCAGGCTGCGCTCGATCAGATCCGCTACCGCTTCAACAAGGGGTTCTACTCCTCCGCCGCGAGCCTGGGCCGGCATGCCGTGGAGGTCTGGCGGGAGACCCTCGATCCGGACGATGAACTGACCCTGATCGCCCAGCGGCACCTCGCGATGGCCGTGCGGGAACTCGGTGAGTACGCGGAGGCCGCGGAGCTCAACCGGTCCACCCTGGAGGGTTTCCGGCGCGTGGTCGGTGAGGACCACGAACACACCCTGGCGACTCTCAACAGCTTCACCCGTGACCTGCGTCTTCAAGGCCGTTTCGAGGAAGCGCGAGCTCTCGACGAGGTGAGTCTGGAGAGACACTTGCGCCGGTTCGGCGAGGAGGATCTGGAAACCCAGAAGGCGCGCAACAACCTCGCGGTCGATCTGCGTATGCTCGGCCGGGGTGACGAGGCTCTTCGGCTGGATCAGGAGGCCCGCCGCTTGGTTGTGGAGGTCATGGGCCCCGATCATCAGACTACGCTCGGTATTCTCGCCAATCTTGGCCGGGACTACACCGATTCCGGCCGGTATGACGAAGCGATTCGCGAGCTCACCGAGGCCTCCGACAAGGCCGCGCAGATCCTTGGCCAGTGGCATCGCAATACCCGTCTTGTGCAGCGTAACTTGGTAATTGTCTTGCGTCGTTCTGGGCGAATAGCGCAGGCCGCCCGTTTGGCGGAGGAACTGCTCGGCAGGGTCAGGAACCAGCTTCCCCCTGGGCATGAGACCGTGCTGTCGGCCATTGTGACGTTCGGGAATGCTCTGTTAGCGGTAGGAAGCACCGTCCGAGCACGGGAGCATCTCACCGAGGCTCTCCAGGGGTACCGGGCCAGTGCCTTCGGACCGGACCACCCCTTCACCCACGCTGCTGCCGTCGACCTTGCCGTCGCCCTGCGGGCAGCGGGGGACTACCGGCAGGCGCGGGATCTCGATGAGCAAGCGTTGGAATCCCTTGGCGGTGCCCTCGGCCAGGACCACCCCTACACTCTCGTCGCTCAGCTCACCCTGGCGCATGATCTGGCGCTGATCCACGCCCATGCTCGCGCTCTGGAACTGTCCGGTGCGGCCTACACCCGCTCCCGCCGGGTACGGGGAGAGGACCGGCCGGAGACCCT
>JAUPKM010000404.1 GCA_030837445.1 Actinomycetota bacterium | reverse complement strand
CTCGACCAGGTCCGCGCACTACTGGTAATAGTGTGCCGTCAGGGACTCGGACCCCGAACCCGCTGATTCCGGAACCGTGATCGTGGTTGTTCGTGCTCATGCCTGCTGACCTGTGATGGAGGCCATCTGCCGGGCGTGATCGTCGTGGTCGTTCGTCGTCGCTTGTGGGTGAAAAGTGACCGTAAAGTGTCCCGGCCGAACGCCTTGCCGCGCACGCGCCCTCGGCGCCCGACGTTGCCCAGAGCGGGTCGCGAGTGAGGCTCGCTCTAGAGTGAAGAAGTGTACAGTTCTTCCATGGTTGACGTGTCGATGACTGAGGCGCGGAAGCGGTTCGGCTTCCTGGTGCGGCAGGCCGTGACGTCCCGGCAGCGCACAACGATCACTGATCATGGGCAGCCTGCCGCGGTGATCGTCAACGCGCAGGAGCTGGCGGATCTTGAAGAGGCGTTGGCCTTGGCCGAGTACCGGGTTCAGAAGGTGACGGGAACCCTCGTGTCCGTGTCCCAGGCGGAGGCTCGGGAGCGGCTCGGACTGCCTCGCCGCTGACTGATGAGTGGAACGTATGAGATCACTTGGAGCGAGCGGGCGCTCAATGCGGCAGCAGGGTTCCTCCGTGATGACGCCGGGGGGCTTGCCGAGCTGATGGACCGGATCGAGGATCTGAGCGGCGATCCCCGTCCCGCTGACGCTCCTCCGCTCGGTTCTCCGGACCTGCGCCGTCTTCACGTCGGTCGGTACCGGGCGCTGTACGAGGTGGAGGACGAAGCCCGCACCGTGACCGTGATCCATCTGGGTCGGCTGGGCTGACTCAACAGCCAACGCCGCCCTGATCTGCTGGACGTGCCAGCCTGAGTGGACAAACAGCCCAGTCAACTCGCAGCCTCAAACCGTTGTTCACGAAAGCGGAAACACTTCGGATGACGTTGGCGTCGCGACCGGACGCAGGGGGGAAGAGGAGGTAGTCCTCGACCACGGTGTCGATGGCATGGGTCGTGGAGTAGCCCTCGGCCACGTCGGCGGAGGCGATGCCGCTGCGGGGATGAGGTCGTGAGGAGCGCCAGACGCTGGGAGAAGGCTTCTGGACGGCTCAGTCGCGGCGCAGCGGTCCATCCAGACGGTGACTCCATTCCGGGGCATCGCCGGTAGGATGAAGGGTATGGGTGAGCCTACTCAGAAGTACTCGATCACCATGCCGCGTGACGTTGCCGAAGCGGCGCGGGCGCGTGGTGGCCCCTCAGGGCTGTCCGCGTACGTCGCCGCCGCGGTGCGACGTCAGATCGAGCGGGACAATCTGAACGATCTCATCACTGTCTGTGAGGCCGATCATGGACCGATCACCGCTGAGGAGATCGAGGCCAAGCGGGACGTCCTCCGGCGGGCCCGTCAGGAACAGGGCACCTCAGACCCGAGTGCGGCGTGACCCGGAGTCCGAGACCTGCGGGTACGCTCGTGCTGGACAGTGAGGGACTGGCCAAGGCGGTCGCCCGCGACCGGGAACTCACCGCCTGGCTCGCCCTGGCCCGCGCGGAAGACCTTCGCGTCATCACCAGTGCGGCGACCCTGGTCGAGGTCATCCATCCACGCATGAAGCGCCCCGCGCTCGAATGGACCATCTCCCGCATCGTGATCGAGCCCGTCACCGAGGAGATCGCCCGCCGTGCCGCCGCCCTGCTGGACGCCGCCGGGCTGCACGGGCACCGGCACGCCATCGATGCCATGCTCTCCGCCACCGCCCTGGCCAGCTCTGGGCCGGTGACGATTCTCACCTCGGACCCGCAGGACCTGACAGCGCTCTGCGGCGCAGGTGCGACGATCATCAAGGTCTAGTCCCTGTCATGGGGGGAGATTGCCGTGGAGCCGGTCGCGGCGCGGGCGGGCTACTCCGTACCTGTACGGGGCAAAAACGATGTCCTGGAAAGGTTGAAGTGCATTTGCCTGGGAGGTGCGACGTGACGGGCGTGACGAGCCGCTAGATTCGCTGGGTCCTGCCACTGCGGGCTCGGGCGTGGTGACGGGGTCGCCTCGCCGCTGCCCCTGACCCTGAAGGGGATCTCTGTGAAGCTCTCCACCCGTAATCAGCTGTCCGGCACCGTGGAATCGGTGCAGGCGGGCGAGGCGATGGCTGTCGTGCGCGTCGCGCTTGCCGGCGGGGACGTGATCACCTCCTCCATCACCAAGGCTGCTGTGGACGATTTGGGTCTGCGACCCGGCGTTCCGGTGACCGTTCTGGTGAAGTCCACTGAGGTGATGCTCGCGGTTGAGTGACCTGGACCCGCGCTGGCCGACCCGGGAAATGATCACGAACCGTTCGGGTCTGCCAGGGTGGGGGCGGTTCTCGCCCGTCAACTTGATGACCTGGTCTGGCCGAGCGTGGCGGGTGCGTCTACTAGCTGGCTGTCAGGCGAGTTCTACAAGAGGGAGACCTCTTCCGCAGTTGCGGCTGGATCACGGGTGGACCCTGCCTCGACAGCAAGAACAGCGTAGGCCGGTGGGATCACCCACCGGCCTACCTGCATCTCTCGTGCGCCGTCAGGGACTCAAACCCCGAACCCGCTGATTAAGAGTCAGCTGCTCTGCCTATTGAGCTAACGGCGCAACAGGCAGAGAGGTTAGCAGCGAGGAGGGCCCGGTGTGAAATCGGTTGGCTGCGATCGCCCGAACAGCCCCTAACCTGCGAGGACGCGTGAGCGGTACAGCCCGCCGCCCGGTCGGGACGACGGGCCGCACCGCTCACGGGGGATGTGCTCAGCGAGTGTCGCTGGCCACCCCGGAGCCGCGCAGGATCGCCGCGCGACCGGCCTCCAGCCGGGCGACGGGCACCCGGAACGGTGAACACGAGACGTAGTCGAGGTTCACGGATTCGAAGAAGTGGATCGAGTCAGGGTCGCCGCCGTGCTCGCCGCAGACACCCACGACGAGTTCGGGACGGGCCTCCTTGCCCTCGGCAGCCGCGATGCTCACCAGACGGCCGACACCCTGCGTGTCGATCGACTCGAACGGGCTGATGCTGAAGATCCCCTGTTCGAAGTACTGAGGGAAGAACGCGGCCTCGACGTCGTCCCGGCTGAAGCCCCACGTGGTCTGCGTGAGGTCGTTGGTGCCGAAGGAGAAGAACTCCGCCTCCCCGGCGATCCGGCCGGCGGTGAGGGCGGCCCTCGGCAGCTCGATCATGGTGCCGATCGGGATGTCGAGTTCGACCCCGGTCTCCTTCGCGACCCGGGCGAGTATCTGCTCGCTGGAGTGCCGCACGACGATGAGTTCCTCCACCGCCGCGATGAGGGGAACCATGATCTCCGGCTTGGGGTCCTTGCCGGCCTTCTTGAGACGTGCGGAGGCCTCGGCGATCGCCTGCACCTGGAGCTGGAACAGCTCAGGGACGACGAGCCCCAGCCGGACGCCACGAGTGCCGAGCATCGGGTTCTGCTCGTGCATCTGCTGCACCTGACGGAGCAGCGTCTCCGCCTCCGTGTCGGGGGTGCCCTTGGACTGGGCCAGAGCCACCTTCACCGACAGTGAGGTGTAGTCGGGCAAGAACTCGTGCAACGGCGGGTCGAGCAGCCGGACGACGACGGGCAAGCCGTCCATCGCCTCGAGGATGCCCGCGAAGTCCTCCCGCTGCAGCGGCAGGAGCTCGCCGAGCGCCTCGGCCCGCGCCTCGGGGGTCGGGGCGAGGATGACCCGCTCCACGATGGTGCGCCGCGACCCGAGGAACATGTGCTCGGTACGGCACAGTCCGATGCCCTCTGCGCCGAAGGCCCGGGAGCGGGCGGCGTCGTCAGGGGTGTCGGCGTTGGCCCGCACCCGCAGACGGCGGGCGCCGTCGGCGTGGTCCATCACCCTCTTGACGGCGGCCAGCAGTTCGCGCTCGTCGTCGTCCACCTTGACCGCCGAGATGTCCTCGCCGGTGAGGACCTTGGCGACAGGGCTGGGCGTGACCGGGACCTCACCGATGAAGACCTCACCGGTGCCGCCGTCGATGGAGATGACATCGCCCTCGGTGAAGCGCCGGCCGTCCTCGGTGGTGACCTCGCGGTGCTCGGCGTCGACCCGCAACGCCTCGACGCCGACGACACAGGTGCGGCCCATGCCACGGGCGACGACGGCCGCGTGGGACGTCTTGCCGCCACGGCTGGTCAGGATGCCGCGCGCCGCGACCATGCCGCCGAGGTCGTCGGGGTTGGTCTCGCGACGGACGAGGATGATGTCCTCACCGGCGGCCGCCCACTCGATGGCCTTCTCCGACGTGAACGCGGCCTTGCCCACGGCAGCGCCGGGGCTCGCCGCCATACCCTTGGCGAGCAGCTCACGCGGAGCCTTGGGGTCGAACTGGGGGAACATCAACAGCGCCAGCTGGTGACCGGTCACGCGCGTCGCGGCGGTGTCGATGTCGATGACGCCCTCGTCGACGAGTTGCGTGGCGATCCGGAACGCCGCGGCCGCGGTGCGCTTGCCGACACGGGTCTGGAGCATCCACAGTTTGCCGCGCTCGATCGTGAACTCAATATCGCACAGGTCTTTGTAGTGCGATTCGAGCAGAGCCATGATGCGCATGAGCTCGGTGTGCGCCGGCTTGTCGATACCTTCGAGGTCATCGAGGCTGAGGGTGTTCCGGATACCGGCGACGACGTCCTCGCCCT
>JAUPKM010000403.1 GCA_030837445.1 Actinomycetota bacterium | reverse complement strand
GCGCGGTCCGTTCGGAATGGAAAACCCCCCTGCAGCAGAACATCAAGAAGTTCCTGCTCAAGAATGGCACCTACACCGGCGTCATGAAGATCTCCAGCAAGAAGGCCGGCGACCTCTCCCAGTGGAAGGACTGGACCACCCCCACCCTCTCCGACAGCACGCCGACCATCACGCCCACCATCACGCCGACCGTCACCCCCACGGTCACCCCGACGGTCACCCCGACCATCACCCCGACCATCACGCCCACGATCACCCCGACCATCACGCCTCCGGGGAAGACCTGCAGCGCTGCCGTGACCGTGCAGAACAGCTGGAGTAACGGTTTCGTGGCTGCGGTGAAGGTGACCGCGGGCTCCTCGGCGATCTCCGGATGGAGCGTCAAGCTCAGCGTTCCCAACGCCTCGATCGCCAGCGTGTGGAACGGACAGCAGTCCGGGAGCACCGTGTCCAACCTTGCTTGGAACGGTTCCTTGAGCTCCGGAGGATCGGCGGAGTTCGGTTTCCAGGGCTCCGGGTCCGCTGAGGGCATCACTGTCTCCAGCTGCACCGCCGGATGACAGCAACGAGACCGATCTGATCCTGCAGAGGTCAGATCACCGGGGCAGTGGGGACCGAGCACCCAGGAGAATTCCTGACAGGCCGGTCCCCACTGCCACGCCCGGAGCGGGGACCGGGGCCCCGGGAAAGATCCTTTGTTGGGTCGAGCCGGCGCCTTGGGCCGTCCTCGGGACCACGACAGGGAACCAGTCCGGCCGTCGGGAGAACGGAGGCTGTTTCTTCAGCCCTCGGCCTGCGCAAAAACGTTCCTTGCTGCAACAGGTTGTTGCTGCGATGGTCGTTCGGAGGCGGTTCCCCACCGAGCAACCGCGTTCCTCACCCGGATGATGCCGAGCCGACGGCGATCCCGTGGTGTCACCGCGAGGTGCGACGGCGATTCGTCGATGAAGGACCGCAGGCAAATCAGCGCGAGCACGCCATGCCCGCAGCTGTCTTCGCGCAGACCAGTGGAGTGATCAAATGAAACACATTCCGAAAGTTCCCCTTGTTGCAACGGTTGCAGCCACGGCCGCGCTCTTGATCGCCCCCGCGACGTCGGCGCAGGTTGCCACGACGCCCTCGCCCACCGTCACGACGTACCCGTCAGCGGCTCAGGGGGCGGCCGACATCACAGTGGACACGGGTACGAAGTACCAGACGATCGATGGTTTCGGCGCTGCCACACCCATCTGGGGCGATGCGAACGGCCAGTGGACAACGGCTGAGACGCAGACCTTGGTGGGCCTGGGCCCCGGCCAGTTGGGGATGTCGATCGTACGGACGGGTGTTTCACCGGTCTCCAACGAGTGGAGCTACCTGGTGAACAGCCTGAAGACCGCGAAATCCTACGGCTCGAACGTCAAGATCCTGGCCTCGCCGTGGACGGCGCCGGCGAACTTCAAGACCAACAACAGCCGGGTCAACGGCGGCAAACTCAAGGCGGATTACTACGACGACTATGCCAACCACCTCAACAGCTTCGTGCAATACCTGAAGGGGAAGAGCATCGCGGTCGATGTGACGTCGGTCCAGAACGAGCCGGACTGGCATCCGAACTACGACTCCATGGACTGGACCGGTCAGGAACTGGCGAAATTCGTCAAGGAGCAAGGTGCGAAGGTCAAGGACACCCAGCTCATGGTCGCCGAGTCCATGGGCTTCAACCGCAGCTACACCGACCCCACGCTGAAGGACGCCGCAGCCCGCGCCAACATCGGGTACGTCGGCGGCCACTTGTACGACGCCGAGTCCCAGGGCAACCTGTCCGCCTACCCGCTGGCTGCGCAGTACGGCAAGAATCAGTGGATGACGGAGTGGAACCTCCACGCGGCCGACGGCAACGGCTCCAACATCTGGGGCAACCCGAGCAACGCCACGGTGTGGAACGAAACTCTCGACAACATCATGCGCACGGTGCACAAGTCGATGGAGTCGAATTGGAGCGCGTACGTCTGGTGGTACGGACGCCGGTTCTACTCCTTCATCGGTGACGGCGAGGCGCAGTACGGAACGACCAAGGGCGCTGTCCTCAAGCGGGGCCAAGCCTTCTCGCAGTTCTCCAAGTACGTCCGTCCCGGCTACCAGCGCGTCCTCCTGACGAAGAGTTCCAAGGCGTCCGGGCTGGAGGTCACCGCCTACCAGGGCGACGGAAAAATCACGCTCGTCGTCCTCAACCGTTCCACGAAAGCCGTGGACAATGCCATTGTGCAGGTGCCGCAGAAGGTCTCCCAGGCGGAGTACTACATCACCTCGCAGTCCCAGGGCGCGGCCTCCGGGTCCACCGCCCTCAACGGCGACCAGGTGACCGTCAGCGTCGGCGCGAGAAGCATCTCCACGGTGGTCCTGACCCTCTGACAAGGCCCGGCACCGGTGCGGAAGCGGCGTCACCCGGACCGGGACCACGCCGCTTCCGGATTCCCCAGTGCGGTGTCCACGAGGTCGAGGGGCAAGGCCACGGTCCTGTTCTGGGAACAGGACCGTGGCCTGTGAGGTTTCAGGCCACCCACAGGTGTGCGGAGAACGCGAGGGCAAGGGCGACTTCCAGGGGCAGGCAGGCGACGATCAGCACGGGCGCCAGCCACCGCCAGCGGGGCCGCTGTGCGAGATCTGTGACGAGCAAATAGACGGGGAAGCAGGTCAGCGCGTAGCGCGGAGCGGAAACGTACAGGGTGGAGAACGCCACGACACCGACGTTGAGCCCCAGATAGGTGGCGTCCGGCCACCGGCGCAGCACCAGCAGGACCACCACGAGGACCAGACCGGCCAGCACCGTGAGCAGGTCGGCTGTTCGAGAAACGACGACGTCGGGGGCCGGCGCTGTGCGCAGGGAGTCCCAGCTGAGCGCGATACCCCGCCACAGCCAGGCGTTCTGACGGTGCCAGCCCATCGCCTCGGCGTCCTGCCAGGCCGTCCACGAGCCGGTGCGGTGGAACAGATAGCTGAAATAGGCCCCGATCACCAGGGCGGGAGCCCCCAGCGCGAGCACGTCAGGACGGGGCCGCCACCGTTGTTCGGAACGGAGCTGTCCCAGATACATCACGGCCAGCGCTGCGGTCAGGAACACTCCGTTGATCCGAACAGCGGTGGCTCCGGCGAGCATCACGCCGACCCACCACCACCGCCGTTGCAGGCCCATCCGCCAGGCGCCGAGAGCGAAGGCCAGGAACATGGCCTCGCTGTAGGCGGCTGACAGGAAGATCCCGTAGGGGGCCACAGCGAGGAAACTCACGGCGACCAGTCCGGCCCGTTGCGGCGTCGGGTCGCCGGCCGCGCGGGCCCGGTCGATCGCGATCCGCCACAACAGAACGGCGGCAACCGTTCCGAACACCAGGGTGACCAGCAGGGAGGCCCATTCCGAACGGCCGGTGAGGGGGGTGAACATCCGGATGCCCAGCGGATACCCGGGGAAGAACGCCTGGTCGCAACATTCCAGGCCGGGGGGCAGATAGCCGAGGTCCGCGATCCTCAGAAAATGGAAGGAGTCCCACCAGACGAACCGCTCCAGCACCCAGCCGTCCCCGCCGGGGATCCGCGCGGCCGGCGGGGTACCCAACAGGTAGCCGACCAGCAGCACCATCCCGATCAGGGCGGCCCTGCTGCCGATCCAGATTCCCACCGGAAGCAGGGCGCCGGGCCACCAGGGCGCCCGGGCGTCAGCGGCGGGTGCGACAGGTGCCGTCCCGGGGTCCTGTTCGCTGCTCCCGGCTGCGGAGTCGCCCGCTGCCGCGGAGTCGCCCGCTGCCACGAGGACCTCCTCGGTGGAGGTCCTGACACAGGCCCCCGAGGTCTCCGCGGTGACGGATATTTCTGACTTTGCGCCGGGCATAAGCGAATTGTAATTATTGCCCCGTGTCTCCCCCTGCCCGGGGAGTCACTTCTTCCCGGGTCGGCACCGGGACGCCGTCAGGGCCCCTCGGCGAAGCAGCCTTCGTGGGCAGCCAAGCCCCTGCCCCCGTTCCTCCTGCGGCCCACCCGGCCCACCCGGGCCCGAAGCAACCCCGTGGAGGTCGAAAATAACACCCGTTGCATCGCCATGACCGGCTGAGACCACCCCTGGGGCATTTGTCTGGTGCAGTTTCCGGCCTGTGGGTAGGACCCCGCCTGTGGACGTACCGGTCGCGGAGAGGCGTTCGGCAGCAGCCGTACAACCGATTCCGCAGATCAGGATCGATGCCAGTTCGACGAGAGACGTCCAGTTCATCCAGGCGTCCTGCCGGTCGTCGGGTCCAGCTCCCGGGGGACCGCACGGACGACGAAGGTCGTGCTGCAATAAACTGATGCATCTTGTTGCACCACGGAATTGCTGCGACTATGACTGGTATGAAAACGAAGCATCCTGCCGAGAGCCCTCAGCGGAAGCGACAGTCCGTGACCTTGACCGCCCGCGACCTGGAAGACCTTGCGATGATCCGGAACTCTCCGGAAGCGCGGCGGGCGGTGGGAGCAACCGAGAGCATGTCAGAGGCTGCTCTTCTCCACACCCTGGTGGCCCACAGCCTTCGCCAAGCCAGAGAGGCCGCAGCGATGGGCGCGTATGCCGCACTGGCAGCCGACCCTGAAGAGATCGCCATCGAAGGCGCCCTCCGTGCTCGGCGGCGGGAACGCCGGGAGCGGGTGAGCGCGGAGTGAACCTCGTCCGAGGACGGATCTACCTGGTCGACCTCGACCTGGACGATGGACCCAAACCAATGCTGGTGGTGTCCAACAACATTCGCAACGCCCAGTTGCCCGAAGTCTTGGCTGTCCGTATCACCACCAGTCCCAAGCCGCCGATGGCTTCAATCATCGACCTCCCGACCGGCGAGCCTCAAGTTGGCCGCGTCCTCTGTGACCGCATCACCGTGATCTACAAGGACGAGGTCATCAAGGAACTCGGTGCAGTGAGTCCACCGACCATGCAAGCGGTGGAGTCCGGCCTCAAACACGCGCTGGGCATGGCCTGACACGTCAGCGGTCCCAGCCACTCGGTGAGCCTCTCCGGGCATCGGCTCACGGCACGGTTCCTCGACCTCACCCGCCAGAAACCCCGGCAAGGCGCAGAGGTTGCGGCCGCCGAGATCCGCCGGGCCCTGTCCGGACGCCACCCCGAGGCCGGCCGCGCCCACGCGGTCGAGGCGGCCCGCGCCACACGGTCGAGCCGGGTGCGCGTCCACCTCGGCGAGTTGCACCCGTACACCGGGGGGCTCAGCATCTCCAGGCCGGTCCGCGAAGCCACCGGAAAACGACGAGTCATCCGCGAAGGGGATGCCATACAGCGCCGTGTCGGTGAAGGTGATTCCGCTCAAGACCTTCGGAAGACCCAACAGCATCAATCATGGAACAACTAATCGGTAACCGAAGGTGCTGAATCAAGAAGGGCGACAAGAAGAGACAGCCGCGAGGAGCCGGTACATCCCGGATGAGGGGTTGTCGTGGGGGAAGGACGTCTCGTCGTCAGCGTGTCGCTGATCGAGCAGTCTGGCGTTCTGGAGAGCCGAATTCCTGCGAGGCATGTACAGGTCTGGGTTCAGACCTTTGCCCCGAGACTTGTCGAGTTTACCTCTGAGACGACAAGCTTCATTCGTGGTCAGAAAAGCAGCCTGGGACTTGAAGTGTAGTATCAGCCATAGTTCGAAGCATGGATTTGACACCGCGATGGAGATGTTGTTTCTCTCGGCCAGCGTCAGTGTTTCCTGGAGCTTGGGATGGTTTTGTGGCCATTCAACGTCAAAGACGCACCAGATCTCGTCGATCTCACGCCCGGCAGCATTGTCTTCAGCTTTGATATCGATAGCCTTTTGCACTAAAGCCAAAGGCTGCTTGCCCCTGTTGGACCTCTGAACCCGAAGCTGCACGGCTGCTACATCCTGTACCTCGCGCTCAAGTCTCAATGCATCGAAATAGAGTGGCTCGGTTGTCGTCCCCTCACACACCACTACTACTGTTCTTCGCATGTTCTGCCTGCCCACCCGGCGAGTGAGGGGTCTGGGGCGTGGGCGCGCTCTATTGGGAGGTGTCATCCGAGTCCTGCGATTCTTCCGGATGCCCGTCAGGGTCCTCGGTATCGTCGGCGGCATCGGAGACCGCTAGCAATGCGCTCTCCCGCAGGTTCGGTAAGGCACCGAACCTGCCGTGTAGATAAGCACGTTCGATGTTGAGTGACTTACGAACGCGATCTCCGCCGTATTCTGCCAGCGCTGTTAGTGCTGTAGCGCCGTCGCTCCCCTTTTCGGTGAACCAGACTTCGTCACGATTCAAGCCCTTCATCAGGGTCGTGTCATGAGTTGTGAATATGAGCTGAGCGTTCTTGGGGTTGGTTTCCGGACTGTGAAATATCTCAATCAATTTCGCTGAGAGCAAAGGGTGAAGACTTGCGTCGAGCTCATCGAGGACCAAGGGGATGCCACGGGCAAGGGCTGCTAGCGCAGGGCTGAGCAATCTGAACCACATCCTGGTGCCATCAGACTCCTCTCCGAGTTCGAACAGTTCCCTTTCGTCGCCGACTCTATGAACGAGTCGGATCTCGTAGCGAGACCTATCGGCAGCACTGTCTGGTAGTTCTACAACCTCCACGTCCTCAATCCCTAGATCTGCGAATCGAAGCAGAGACAGAGCGGTGTCGACGTCTTCTTGGGTACTGGAAGTGAAGAGACTCTGTTGTCCACTGACACCGGATGATCGACGTGCTTGGAGAAACAGCCTCGTCGTGGACGGTCCGATCGTCCCCATGACCCGCGGGCCTGCATACGCCCCGCTGCCCCCGCGGCGTCGGATGAATGGTGTTGAAATATTGCCAACAAAACTAGCCGGCCCACGCAATTCTGAAACTTCGAAGCGGTGAGCGAGGCTGAGGGCGAGCGTTGTGGGAGTCAGAATCTCCTTGATGCTGCCTGCGCCGAGCACTCCTCGCCGAAAGGTCAAGTTCGCGTGATCTCGAACAAAAAGCCTTCGGGCTTTTCGCTCCGGGTAGCTGAGAAGTTCCTCGAATTCGACACCGGCCTCGGTCAGTTGGAGTGTATAGGTGTGACGCACGTCGTTGAACATGAAATCGAGTTCGAAGACTGAAGGCTGTTGAGAAAAACCAGCGAACCGGAACGGCTCGCGAGGTATGAAATCGTCCCAAAGACGCAGTGAGTGCCGGACAGCGTGGGAGAGCCATGAAAGAGCGTCCACGACATTGGACTTTCCTGAAGCGTTCGGTCCGTAGATCGCCGCAACAGGGAGGATACCCTCGTGGAGTCGGTCGAAATGGCGGACTTCGTCCCTCTCGTCGTCGACCGCAACAAGGGAGAGTTCCACAGGTTCCTTGAGGGATCGGTGGTTGGCGGCTGTGAACCTGATCAGCATCGCCCCTCCGTGTGCTCGGTTGGTGCAAGTTCAGCCCTTGATTCGTTACGACTCTACGCCATCGGGCCTCTGAGAGCACTCGGAGCGCCTTCGGCGCGGCTTGCGTGGTTCGGTCGGTCGTGAGACGCAGCTCGCGCCCGGGATGCCCCTTGGCGCCTCGTGTCGTCCCTCGCCGCCAGTGAGGGGTGTCCGCGGAGGGCTTGGGCGATAGCTTGCGCCGAGGCCACCAGGGCAGGGTTGCTGCACCCTGCTGCTGCACAGAAGCCAATTTGTTGCCTACGGATCCGGTGCCGGGAGCCTTCAGGTCAGGTGTCCGATGGCGGCTGCGACTCGCAAGGTCCCGGGTCGGCCGTGGGCACGCCAGCGCGTGATGTCCGTCGTTCCGGGCGGGCCAGGCGGGCCAGGCGGGCCAGGTTCAGGCCGCGGGTCAGGTGTTCGATCTGGGAACGGGTCCGGATGGGCGATCTCAACTGGTCACAGCGACAGGTGCTCCGTTGGGAGATCGTTGAGAACCTCGATGGGCTTTCGCCAGCCCAAGGTCTCGCGTGATCTACCATTCAACTCCGTGGCCACCTTGTCGAGATCCGCTTGGGAAGGCAAGGAGCGATCGGTGACTTGATGCCTTTTCCGATGATCAGGTCCCCTCCCCCAACCCCGGCAATACGCGGTCCTCGGCTTCCTTCGGCCGCTCACTGATGTTGATCACGTCTCGGTTCTTTCCCCTGGTCACAGCCATGCCCGACCGGTTGGCCCGCCGGGTCCGCCCCCGCCGCAACGCCGGCTCCAGCTGAGTTGCGAAGCTCTCCACGCTCCTGAAGATAAAGAAATTCATAGATCGTCTCGTGGGAGACTCGCATGCTCTCGTCCTCGGGGTGTTCCTCACGCAACCGTTTACTGATCTGTTGCGGCGACCACCCCTGCTCCAATCCCTCCCTCACCGCTTCGTACAACCGCTGGGATACCTCAAGTTTCCGTTCCTTCGGTCTCGCCTTTTGTTCATCACAACGCCGTTGTGCCTCGGCCGCACGGTAGTGGTCCCGGCCTCCGTTCCGTGCGATCTCCCGGGACACCGCCGAGTGGTGCCGGCCCAGAACCGCACCGATCATTCGAGCCGAGGACCCACGACGCAACTCACGAGAAATGATCTCCCGCTCCTCCCACCGCAGAGGCGTGCTCCCGCTCACAAATCACTCCTGCCACGCGATGCTTCCGACATCCGATCCTATCGG